>JBAXGN010000043.1 GCA_037139415.1 Verrucomicrobiota bacterium
ATCCCAACCGTCGCAGTGGCTATTGCTTATTCTGCTTCGGGACGGGCTCTAGCTATCGGTCATCCCTGGCGGGATGACTGAATGTCCGGAAGGCCGCTGTGACCGAACCCGGAGGGTTTGCAGATAGTTGACTGGCACCGGAGGTTAGGCCCCGTTCGTTACTCATGGCTCGATCAATCCCAAGCCAACAAGCAAAAGCCAACCTCCAAAAAACATGGCCAATGCACAATAGCACAACGGCATGTATCGGCTTCGGGGGCGCGAGAGATCCTCGCTGATATAGCGCATGAATCTGAAGATGTGGCAGGTTTCAGGAAAAAAGTAGCTGAGCAGGAAAAGCAGGCCAAGATAGATAAGGTAAACCCCACCCAGAGCGGTCGCAACGCCTTTCGTCACCAGTTTCGTCACCAGCCGCCCGGCCAATTAATCAAATAACGGTGGAAATCGCTTGCATTTGACTATGACATGCGTTACGATTGGGTGTCGGTTGAATTGCGGAATTGTGAACTTTAAATAAACGAGACTTATGATTGCCAGTTGGTTTAACAATGTCCCGTTCGGGGTGGCCATGCTGATAACCGTGGTTTTTGGCGTTTTATTGGTGCGTGAAGGTTGGTCTGAGCTGACCGAGGACGAGCCGTCTCAGGTATCCGCACCGGAAAGTCACGCGTTGCAACGCCACTGGTGGCCGCACGAGGCAATTATGGCCGCAACCGCATTCACGCTGGCGTTGGTTATTGTCAGTTTGCGCTAAACAAATTTCTGCGGTCTGCCTAGCAAATTTTAGGGGCGCGATTATTTGTTTTTTCCACCCGCATCCCGCCCGATGAACACGCTGTTGCCGCTGGTGCTGATAAACAGCGTGGTGGGATCAAGTGGGCTGAGGCAAATCGCTTTGACGTTTAAATGCGAGAGCCCGGTGTTCTCGTGCTGCCAAGTCCGGCCACCGTCCGTGCTTTTCAGCACCCCTTCGCCGATGGCGTCATCGTGGAACGGATCGTCCTTCGTGGTGACGTAAATGGTCGTTGCATCCAAGGGGCTGACGGCGACGCTGGCCACGAATCGAAAATCGAGCAGGCGTTGCCACGTCTGCCCCGCGTCTTCACTGCGGTACACTCCACCGGGGGACAGCCGCTTTGCGGTCGGGTCGAAGTGTTCGCGTCCGGCAACGTAGAGCGTGCGTAAATGTTTCGGATCAGCGGTCAATTGTTGGATGGTGGGCAGCGCGCCGGCGGTTCCCAACGGCTGCCAGGTCTGGCCGCCGTTCTGCGTCTCAAAGAGGTTCCGATCCAGGGCGGCAATGAGATGGGCGGGATTTGTTGCATCCAGCAAAAGGCCGCGCGGTTTTTTGGCGTCGGACGCCGGGAGGTTGCCATTGATAGTGTGCCAGGTACTCCCGCCATCCCGCGTCTCGAAGATGCCATTGCCATTGGAAGCGGCCACGAGTCGGCGATTCCCGGTCGGGCTTTGCTGGTCGAGCAGCAGTTCCAACACTTGTCCGGCAGGCAATCCCGACTTTGGCTCGCCCACTACCCGCCAGGTTTTCCCGCCGTCTTCGGAACGGCAAACATCCCCTTCGTTGCGATTCCACCACCCGGTGGTCGCCCAGATTGTTTCCGGCGCTTGCGGGTCCACCGCGACGCCGAAACAGTTGCCGGACATCTTCATCCCCTCGAAACTGCGGCGGAACGTCATCCCGTTGTCATTGCTGATCAACAGGCCGATGTCCATGTAACAAAAATACAGGCGGTTCTTCCGTACCGGGTCTGGCACCACCCGCCAGGCGCAGGTGACCGCCAAACCATTGCCGGCGATGGTGCCATCGGTTGCCGGTGCCGCATAGCGTTGCTGCCACGATTTTCCGGCATCCGTGGTGACAAACACATGGCCGCTGGTGCCGAATGCCAACCGATCCGGCGCGGCAGGAGAAAGCGCCAGGCATTCCACGGCTGGTCCCCATTGGGTGATCCAGCCGTAATCCATGTTCGTTTCCTCCCGCGTGCGGCGGGCGCATCGGCTCCAATGGCCGCCGCCGTCGGTGGTCTTGTAAATCCCAGCCGTGACCCAGTCGCGGTGGCCGACATAGACCACGTTGGCATCCCGTGGGTCCACCACTAATTCCTTGGGGTTGGAGGAATGGGTTCTGGACGTCTTGCCCTCGGCGACCCGCCGGGGCAGCCCCTCGCCGTTGGCGGCGCGCCAGGTTCGGCCCGCGTCCTCGCTGCGAAATACGCCGCCGTTCCAGGGCTCCTGGTCATGCGCCGTGCAACGCAACGTCACATAAACGATCTGCGGCGATGACGGTGCAAAGGCCAGTTCCTCCGTGTAACGATGCGGCAGCCCGTCGCTTGAGAGCTGCCAGTCCGCGCCGCCGTTGTCGCTGCGGAATACGCCCTCGCTGGTGGCGGCGAGCACCACTCGGGAATCGCCGGGTTTCACCTTGATATCGCTGACAATCGCCTTGGGTGGCAAGCGCCCGCCATCCACGCGCCGCCAGGTGACACCGGTATCCTCGCTGCGGAAAATCGCACCGGCCCCAGACTTATCCCAGCGCGGCCGACCCACGCCCGCGTAGGCCACGGTGGGATTGAGCGGATCAAAGCACACCGCGCCAATGGGCGCGCTGAAGGAGAAGCGCTCCGGCTTCGGAAAAATATCGCGAACCCATTGCCAGGTACGCCCTTGGTCCGCCGTCCGGTGCAGGCCGCTTTCCGTGCCCAGCAGAATAATGCGGCGGTCGCGTGGATGAACGGAAATGGCTTCCACAAAGTAATCCCGCAAGCCACGGTTGCGAATTTCAAACGTGCGTCCGGCATTGGTGGAAAAATAAAAGCCGCCGACATCGCACCCAACGTACAAGGTGTCCGGCTGTTGTGGATCAAAGGTCATGGATTGAATCCACCCGCCTCCGCTTGGCCCGGCCAGTCGCCAGGTAATATCCCGGCCTTCCCGCGCCTCGACGGCTTTGGGGACGGGATTGACTTGTGCCAAAACCTGAGCCGCCAGACCCAACGTCAGTGCCGCGCAATAACCCCAAGTTGATCGAAACATAATCACGCGTGTTATTTTCCCAACTGGGCTTTCCATTCGTCGTTCAGTTCCTGCGCGGAGTGTCCCGTAAGTTTGTTCCAG
The DNA here is from genome assembly GCA_037139415.1 of Verrucomicrobiota bacterium. Taxonomy (NCBI): domain Bacteria; kingdom Pseudomonadati; phylum Verrucomicrobiota; species Verrucomicrobiota bacterium. The sequence goes on from JBAXGN010000043.1 coordinate 3,133, forward strand.
GATGATTCGTTGAAATTGCCATCGCGGATGATTGCATTCAGGCGGGGGACCAGATCTTTGCCGTATTTCTCCGAGATATAGTTCAGAAAATTCGCGGTGACACGGTAGCTGCCGTCATACTTGGCTTTCGCCATATTGCCCGGTGCAATCTCCGCGCCACGGGTTTGCGGTTCAAAGTGGTAGAAACGAATATAATCCGTGATGCCTTCCACCAGCCAGCCGGGAGCAGTGGTCGCGTTGGGATTCGTTCGCTTGGCCCGGCCGTATTGCTGCACCACATGGACCATCTCATGGAAGATCGCGCCCTTGGCTTCCCCTTTCAGATTCGACCGGACCCATTTGGCGGCGCAGTGGATGCGCGTGCCGGCAGTGTTGGCTACGCCTTTCATATCCTTCTTGAAAACGATGCTGAATTTGCGCGGAGCCTCGTAGTCTTCGCTGGGCAGCAGATTGACGATCTTGGGGTACCACTGTTCCACGAGCGGGATTAATTCCTTGTCCGCCCACTCGGCGAGGTCGGGCGTTTCGCTGGTGTTCAGCGCGAGCGTGTATTTGCCGTCCCCGAACGTGATGGTCTTCTCGCCTTCCGGCAGCAGGGATGGTTCCACCAACTCGGGCGCATTGCGGTCAATGACATCAATCTCACTATAAAAGGTGTTGCCGAAGGAATCGGTTGTTTCCGTGTGGAACATATCGAAGAGCAGGAAACGGTATTTGCCCACGGAGCCTTCGGAATCGCCGACGCTGACGCCGTATTGTCCACCGGGTTCACCGTCTTTGGGCCGGGTATCCACTTTGGCCAGCAGCTTCCAACCGCATTGATCCGGCGCGGTATCCCGTTTGGGGGCGGCGTTAAAATTGGCCGCGTTTCCGTCACTGGCATATAGATGATACACCTGCGGGCTGCGGGTACCGGGATGCCAGGAGTAGGTGTTGACCTGTTTGATCTCGATGGCTTTCCCAAGGTCCACCATGACCCGTCCGCCATCGGTGCCGGCACGGAAGAAGCAATTCGCGGATGGCTGATCTCCCTCCATGGGGGCTTTGCCGTCATGCAACACGTCAACGGTTCCGCCATTCTGGTCGCGGGTGCCATCCACGATTTTAAAGACCGCCTGGGCGGCGGCATCGCCGCGTGCCGGGGGACGCACCTGATTGAACTTGAATTCAGCGGTGGCGTCCTCGCTGCTGTTGTGGTTCACCACGACTTTGATCTCGCCACGCAAGAGGGAGGAGCAACCAAGAAGCGTGAGGAAGAGAATGCGAGTAAAGCCGAAGCCCGAAGCCCGAAGCCCGAAAGAAAACCGAAATTCGAAGCCCGAAAACAAGGCAAGTGCAGGCTGATAAAAAGATGGTAAGTGGAAAATGGGGAATGTTTTACCCGCCATTTTTCTGCCTGAACTTGAATTCTCGGTTTCGGTTTTCGGGATTCGGCCTTCTTTCGGATTTCGGGATTCGGGATTCGGAGTTCTACCGACCATTCCGCCGACTACATCCGGGAAACCTGTTCTGCGCTTGTTCATTTGCGTGGTTTGACTCCGTAGTTTAATCCCATCACTCCGCCAAGCAGGTTATGAACGCGCACATCCTGACAGCCCAAGTCGCGCATGTTCTGCGCAATGCCGTGCTGGGCGGGGAAATGTTTCAGGGACTCCAATATGTAAGCGTAGGCGGCGGCATCCTTGCAAAAAAGCCGGCCAAAAATGGGGACCAACCAGCGCAGGTATTGGAAATACATCCAGCGCCAGGCGGCGTTGTCCGGCTTTCCGAAGTCCAGCACCAACAGACACCCGCCCGGTTTGGCCACGCGGTACATTTCCGCCAGTCCGGATTCCCAACTGGTGAGATTCCGCAAACCGTAGGCGACGGTTACAGCATCAAATCGGGCGTCGGGGAAAGGCAGTTTCTGCGCGTCGCCGTGTTGGAAGGAGATGGCGGGGGTTGCGGGGGGCGTGGGCTGCATCTGCGCCAGCCGCCGTTTGGCCACTTGCAGCATGGGTTCGCTGAAATCCAGCCCCGTCACCGCGGCACCCTGGCTGGCCAGGCGAAAGACAATATCCCCGGTGCCACAGCAAAGATCCAAGGCGTGTTCGCCGGGTTTCAGCGCAGCCAGGCGCACCAGCTTGCGCTTCCACCAGCGGTGCAGGCCGAAGCTTTGCAGGTCATTGATCAGGTCATATCGTGGCGCAATATGGTCGAACAAAGCCGCCACCTTGGCGGCCCGGTTCGATCCGGTCGCATAATACTCGTTGGCCATGATAAATTATCTGCCGCCTTCTTCCTGTAGCGCAGGTTTCCAAACCTGCTGTATCGCCGACTTCCAGTCGGCAGACGGTGCAAAATTCCAACGACTTTGGTTTACCCCCGCGTCTGCGGATTGGAAATCCGCGATACAGCAGACTGGAAGTCTGCGCCACCGGCGAATCCCCTGCTGCCGCATTAATCCTGTGGCGGTTCGCAGGGGATTAAAACACCGAAAATAAATGCCGCCTAGCCGCAATTGCAGCCGGAGCCGCATTGGTGGAAGTCGTCCGCCTCGGGTTGGCGGCCCACTTCGAAGGTCTTCATGACATAGCGCACCACGGTGGAGCGCACTTCATTCATTTCCTCCTGGGCATCCAGGAATCCCTTGGCGACCGGATTGCTGATAAAGCTGTCCCGTTGCGCTTCAAACTTGGCGATTTCCTCCGGGGTGAGTTCGACGCCGTTACTTTGCTTTTCCTGGAGCGCCTGGCCCATCATGTGGACTTCTTCATATTCGGCACGCGCTTTATCATCGGCCATGAAGGCATCCATACGCTGACGGATGCTGGCAAAGCTGGGGTGATCGGCCAGGGTGGCGCACAATTCGCGCGTCTTCTGCATTACGGGGCTCTCGTCTTGGATCAATGACATGGTTGGTTAGGTTGGGTTACTGGGTTATGGTTTGGTTAGTATTTCTGGACGTCCGCGAGGACGCATTTCAAGTCGTTCAAGATCTTCCGGGAAGCATCGGCGTTGAGGCCGCTGAATTTCAGGAGCGCCTCCGAACTTTGGATAACTGCGGGCAGGTCCACATTCGCCAAGGACTGCGCGTTCAGCAAAATCACCACGTTCTTCACCAAGGTGGCTTTCTCCGCCTCATTCATTTTCAGCGTGGGCCAGGCGGTGGCCAGATCGGCGGCCAGGCTGGTCAAGGTACTTTTGTCCGGTTTGGTGCCGGCTTTAGTGGTGCTTTCTAAGGCAGTCATCAGCTTTTGATTCAACTCCGCCGTGGCCTGGCCCTTGGCCTTGATGGCGTCGAGGTTGCTTTGCAATTCCTTGGCGGACTCCAACTGCGCCGCGCTCAACTTGGCCGCGCCCGGTTTGGCGGGGACCTCGGGTTCCGCCGACGGGGCGGGTGGTGGGGCAGGGGGCTGGGGACGGGCGGGTGCGCCGCCGCCTTGCTCGGGCGGATTGGCCATGCCGCGCGCGCGCTGCTTCAAGATCGTTGCGGCATCCGCATACAAATGGTTGGCCGACAGCATGCCGCCCAAAACCAGGATGGGAACCAATGTTTTCATAACTGCATTCAATTTCAGGTGAATGTGCGCCCGTTTGCCCGGAAAGTCAACGGCGTCATCAGAAATTGCTCTAAAGCCATTCTCTTCTGAATGTCATGGTGCCAGCCCGCACTAAAGCAGAATGGGAAACCTGGCGCGACCGTAAACTACAACCCGAACTCAAACTGGCTACCGCCTAACCCCCGTGGTAGCCGACGTATGCAGACTCCAATACGATTTACCAAAGCCATTACTCCCATCTGTCTCAGTTAAGGCCTATCATCCATGGTTTCCCCCATTTTTACACTCTCCCCCAGCCCTATCAGGGACCGAGGGTGGTCTTCGCCCCCGCCGTATGGTGACGGGCACGGTTTCTATTCAGCGATTCAGCGATGCGGTGTGCCGAAAATATTTGACGATCCAGCAGTTCTTGATATTACTGATATATCAAATATGCAACGCCGTGTTAAAAAGCCGTTGGCACCCGCTCCCAGCGCTGGATTCCTGACCCTGAAGGAGCGGGTTTGCCAAATCTTGCGCCAGGAGATTATTGCCGGGAAAACACCTCCCGGCACCCGGTTGGTGCGCCGCGGTATCAGCAAGCGTTTGGGGGTGAGCCCCATACCGGTCATCGAGGCGCTGCATCAGCTCGAACAGGACGGATTGGTGGAAAGCGAACCGATGTTCGGGCACCGGGTACGGGTGCTAACGGCGGAGTCCATGCGCAATGATCATGTGCTGCGCGAAGCGATTGAATGCCAGTCAGCCCGGCTTTGTGCCGAACATGCAATCTCGCAGCAACTGGAAGAATTGGCGGGCCAGGCAGAAGTGCTGGATAAGTTGGTGGTGAGCGACCCCGGTGGACAGACCCACGCGGAAAAGCACCTGGATTTTCATCTCAACATCGCTCGTTACACCGGCTACAGCGCGCTGGTGGACGCCCTGGCCAAACTCTGGTTCCGGCGTCTGATGGTGCTGAATACGCTCACCGCCGCAACGTTGGGAGTGCCCGACCAGTGGCATGCGCAACTGGTCAAAGCCATCCGTTCGCGGGATGCTGACCGGGCGGAAAAAGCGATGCGCAAACATGTTCTTTATAACGTGAAGCAGCAAATGGAGGATTTAGCCAAATCACTCAAGACCTGATCCGATGCCTCCATCCGACAATTATATATCATGATACCCCCCGTTATCCAACCTACCCGCACCCGCTATAAAGTGGTTGGTCTGGCGGTGCTGCTGGCCATGGTCACGTACTTGGATCGGGCCTGCCTCGGGGTGCTCACCCCGTATATTCGACGGGACCTGAGTTTCAGCGAAGAACAGATGAGCATGGTCTTCAGCGCCTTTGCGCTGGCCTATGCGCTGTTTGAAATCCCCACGGCCTGGTGGGCGGACCGCCACGGCACCCGTCAGGTGCTGACCCGCATTGTCGCTTGGTGGTCCACGTTCACCATGGCGACCGCCTTGGCGTTTAACCACGTTTCCATGCTGGCGATCCGTTTCCTTTTTGGCGCAGGCGAAGCCGGTGCGTGGCCGGGGGTGGCGCGTTCGTTTTCCCGTTGGATTCCCCGTCATGAACGCGGGACCATCATGGGGATCTTTTTCGCCGGAGCCCACCTATCCGGGGGGCTTACCCCATTGCTGGTGGTATGCATGCTCAACTTTATGGGCTGGCGGATGGTGTTTGTCTGCTTTGGCCTGATTGGTTTCGCCTGGGCCGTGGCGTGGCACCACTGGTTTCGGAATGACCCAGCCGAGCATCCCTCCGTGAACGCGGCGGAACTGCAACTGATCGAAGCCGGGCGCGAGCCAGCCTCGGGCCATCATGCCGGCTGGGATTACTGGCGGTGCTTATTGGGCCAGCGCAATATTCTGGCGCTCTGTTTCATGTATTTCCCCAACAGTTTTGTGTTTTATTTTTGCATCACCTGGCTGCCGACCTATTTGAATGAAAAGCATGGCTTCGATGCCACGTTGCTGGCGGTGTTTGCGGGGCTGCCGCTTATTCTGAGTGTGTTGGGGGATTTGTTTGGCGGCTTCACTACGGATGCCGTGACCCGGAAGCTCGGATTGCGCATCGGGCGCGCGGGCGTCGGCGCCGCCGCGTATGTGGTGGCGGGCGTTGCCATGTTGGGCGCGGCGATGACTGGACACCCGGTAACCGCTGCCGTGCTGATCTCCGTGGCGCTGGGCGCGAGCATGTTCACGCTGGGTGCCGCCTGGAGCACCTGCCAGGACATTGGCGGAACCCATGCGGGCGTGGTCAGTGCCGCCATGAACACCTCCGGCCAGATCGGAGGCCTACTGTGTCCCCTGGTGGTGACGTTCTTGCATAAGACGTACCAGGATTGGAACGCACCGCTATTCCTGATGGGCGGCCTCTTCCTAATGGGAGCGGTTGGTTGGTGTTTTGTAAACCCGCATAAGCGCATATTCGATTAATTCATGAAAATACATTATCCTTGGCTGTTGGCTGCCGTGCTTTCTTGCGCAGCACAAATCATCAACGCAGAAACTCCTGCCGCAGTCGTTCCCGATCCCCGCCATCTCAGTAATGGCTGGAATATCCCCAGCGAAGGGTATGCGGACCAGCCGTACATCGTGAAGACCGATGACGCCGCGTGGCTGTGTGTCATGACCACCGGCAAAGGCGTCGAGGGAGCTGGCGGACAGCATGTGGTGTCCATGCGCAGCACGGATCGAGGCCGCACCTGGTCGGAAATTGTGCCGATCGAACCCGCCGCTGGACCGGAAGCGAGTTACGCAGTGCTCCTGAAGGTGCCGGGCGGTCGAATCTATGCCTTCTACAATCACAACACGGACCGGGTGCCGGAAGTGAAGCGTGAGGATAAAGGCGTTTATAAGCGCGTGGATTCCCTCGGCCATTACGTCTTCAAATACAGCGACGACCATGGTCGGACCTGGTCCGCCAAGCGCTACGAGGTGGAGCTGCGTGAATTTGAATGTGATCGCAATAACGCCTATGGTGGCAAGCTGCGTTTCTTCTGGAATGTGGGACGCCCCTTGATTGTGGATGGTACCGCCATGCTGGTTATCCACAAGGTGGGTGCCATGGGCGACGGCTTTTTCGCCCAATCCGAGGGGGCCTTCTTCAGCAGCCGGAACATCCTTAGCGAACGCGACCCCGCCAAAATCAATTTCACCACTCTGCCCGATGGGGAGATTGGGCTGCGCACGCCCCCCGGAGGCGGACGCGTTGCGGAGGAACAAAGCATCGTCAAGCTGAGTGATGGTTCATTGTATTGCGTTTATCGCACCATTGATGGCTGGCCGACGTGCGCCTATAGCCGGGATCATGGTCATACCTGGACCACCCCGGCCTACAAGACTTATTCCCCGGGGGGACGCCGCGTGAAACACCCACGCGCGGCCAACTTCGCCTGGAACTGTTCAAACGGGAAGTTCCTTTACTGGTTTCACAATCACGGTGGCCGGTTCGTGGGCGAACTGGGGGCCAACGGCAAGGGTGGACGCAGTCCCTATGACGATCGCAACCCCGCGTGGCTCATGGCCGGGCGTGAAGTGGATACGCCTCAGGGCAAATGCATCGAATGGTCCCAGCCGGAAATTCTGCTCTACGACGATGATCCATTTATCCGCATGAGTTACCCCGATCTCGTGGAAGACGATGGCAAATACTTCATCACGGAAACCCAGAAGACCATTGGGCGGGCGCACGAAATCCCCAAGGCGCTCGTGGAAGGTTTGTTCAATCAGTTCACCTGCCGGGCCGGCGCAACGAATGGGTTGATCGGCAAGCTGCCTGCCGGGCAACCGGCAGCGCGGGAAGTGACGATGCCCAAGCTGCCGGAATTCCACCGGCGCAACACGAAGTCGGAGGATCAGCGCGGTCAGGACCTGCGGGCGGGCTTCAGCCTGGATGTGTGGTTGAAACTTGATTCACTCAAGGCTGGGCAGGTCCTGCTCGATAGCCGCACGGAATCCGGCCAGGGCATTCTGCTGGCCACAACCGAATCCGGCACTCTCCGGCTTACCCTGAATGATGGCCGCCAGGAAACCGGTTGGGATTGTGATCGCGGCGTCATCCAGGCAGATAAACTGCATCACGTGGTGGCGACCGTGGACAGCGGCCCGAAAATCATCACCTTCGTCGTGGATGGGGTGTTATGCGATGGCGGTGATCAGCGCCAGTTCGGCTGGGGCCGATTTAGCCCCACGCTGCGCGCTCCCAACGGTGCCTCAAAATTGCAGATCACCGCAACCATTCAGGGAATGCGCCTATATAATCGAGCGCTCCGCACCAGCGAAGCTGTTGGCAACTTCCGCGCCGGCCCGGTTTGGTAACACTATAAACATTTCCAACCTTATGAACGGATCACCGACTCTATATACTCATCTTGTCGCAACTCTCTGTGTTGCCGCCAGCGTAGCTACCGCCAGCGAACCGCTTAAAATTTATCAACCAAAGGTGAAACTGGCGGACATTTATTATTATCATCCGGGTGCCAAACCGGCCCTGAAATATAATCACGATGTGGATATTGTGAAATTTAAGGGAAAATTCTTCGCCGCCTGGAACGCCAATGAAACCCAGCGTGAAGATGTGCCCGGCCAGTATAATTTTCTCAGCGTCAGCGACGATTTTGAGCATTGGTCCCCGCCCGTGCGCATGTTCACCGCCGAGGCGGGCGCGCAGAATCCCGTGGAGAGCGACAACCAATGGCAGCCCAACTTCATCAACTGGAAGGACCAGCAGCTCTTTTGCGCCTGGAGCGATTTCATGGCCCGGCGGGTCTTCGTGGCCGTCTCGACGGATGGCGTCCGCTGGAATAATGTGGAAGTGGTGAACGCTCCCGAAAAGCTCAAGGGCAAAGCCTGCGGCTTTCCCACCAACCACGGTCTGGTGACTTCCAAAGGGGTCATGCTTTTTCCGTGCAGCCTTCCGTTTTCCGATACTCCCCGCGCCCAGGTGGGGCGCACACAATATGCCGGCGTACTGCGCAGTGAAGACGGTGGCAAAACCTGGACCTGGAGCGAACCGATCGAGGCGGTGAGCTGGACCCAGGCGGGAGAGAAACCGGCCGATTTCGGCGGCGAGACGATTACCCTCTGGGAGCCCATGCTATTTGAGCAAGCGGACGGCAAAATCGGCCTCCTCATCCGCAACTCGACGGCGCAGGATGTGCCTGAACGAATGGAAAAACCGCATCGCATGCTGCTCTACTGCACCAGTGCTGATGCCGGCCTAACCTGGACCAAAGCCCGTCCGGTGGAGGTGGACACCATTTGTTCGCGCAATTACGCCGCGTCTGGGGTGGGCACTGCCGACAGCCTGCTGATGGTGATGAACGATAACAACGTGCGCGTGCCGGAACGCATCAGTCGCGACCGTTATTTTCTTTCGCTCTTCTGCGCGCCGGTTTGCGATCCTGACCTGCTGCTGCCGGGTCCGGTGGTACAACCCGCAGGCGGCACGGCATATTACCCCAACGGGTTCGTGGATGACGGCAAACTTTATGTGGCTTACACCTATCCCCGCGGCATCCACAGTTCCGTGGTTGAATCCCTCCCGGATTTCACCCGCCCGTTTCTGTTACCACGGGCCGGCCGGGCCGGGCTGCGGCTGGAACCCAACCTCGCCATCTTCGAACAACGCGTCACCAGCCTGGGGCTCGTGCTCACCGAAGCCATGACCCGCGCCACCAAACTGCGGCTGTCGTTTGATGTCAACCTCCACCGCTACGCTGGCGATGACTGGCCGCTGCTCACCCTCGGGGGCAAAAGCCGCAACGGCAGCAGTATTCGCGCAATCTATCGCGAGGAGCTTAAATCCGACGTCCTGCAAGTGGCCATCGGAGGTAATCAATGGGCTGATCTCGGCCAAGTCAAACGCCGTGAATGGAATCATCTGGAACTGGAACTGCGCCGCGATGATTTCTCGGTGACATTGAACAGCGCCCTCCCCATCAACGTGAAGCGCGTCCTCCTGCGCAAAATCTGCTTCGGCGGTCTATACGTCGCTCCCGCCTGGCCCATGGGAATGCAGTGGACCAGTGATGTGCGGCTGAAGCTGGATACCATCCAGGTTGAATAGCCGAAGTCCGAACCGTTAAACACGCAACAATCAATGCTCTGTACTTTATGAAAACACCTCTTTCCTGGCTATTGGGTGTGGCGGCGTTCTGTGCCGCCCCATGCCTGATGGATGCTGCTACCAACGTTGTTGTCGCAAAGCCAGACACCAATTTCATCGCCACGCCCGCCGAACTCAGGGCACGCATCCCGGCCCAGCTCCGCATCACCAAGCCGGACTATGTGGTCTTTGTCCCCGAAGTTACCGATGCGGGCGTCAGTGATACCGGTAATGAGCACTTCCTGGTTTGCGAAGCCAAAGATGGTTCGCTGGCAGCCATTTGGACGCAAAGCTCCGTAGAGAACTTTTCTCCGGATGCACCGGCAGACCAGCACATTGCGTTCGCACGCAGCACTGATGAAGGGGTGACCTGGTCCAAACCACGCATCATTGCCGGACCGAAGAAAGCCGGCGATGGGTTCATGGCCAGTTGGGCCTATCCCCTGGTGAGCAAGAAGGGACGCATCTACGTACTCTATAGCCAACACATTGGGAAATATGATTCCTTCTTCCACCATACCGGGCGGTTGGATGGCATTTACAGTGATGACCAGGGAGCGACATGGTCGAAGCCGCAGAACGTCTCGGTTGCGCGCAGCATCAACGATAATCCGGACACCAATATGCCACCAAACATGTTGTGCTGGCAGAAACCATTGCGATTGGGCAGGGACGGCAAGTATTTCGCCGGTTTTACCCGCTGGACCAGCTTCGCGGTCCGGAAACCGTCGCCCAAGTCATTAGGAACAGCCGACTCACGCGTTGAGTTTATGCGCTTCGAAAACGTGGATGATAATCCTGAGCCGCGCGACCTGAGGATCAGTTGGTTCGCCGCGAACGAAAAGGCGCTGGCCGTGCCAACCCCAAGCTTTCCCGAGAACAGCGTTTGCCAGGAACCTTCGATCGTGAAGCTGCCGGATGGACGGCTGTTCTGCGTGATGCGTACCGGAGCGGGCAGCCCGTTTTGGAGCATAAGCGCCGATCTGGGCGAGACATGGGCCCAGCCACGCCGTCTCCTGCGCAAGGATGGCGGCGCCCCCTTGCAGCACCCGATTTCCCCCTGCCCGATCTACGATGTGGGCGGCAATGAGGCAGGGAGTGGTCGTTACGTGCTTTTCATCCATAATAATGATGGGCACTTTAAAGGTTACCGGCCAACACCACCGGTCACCGGTTTCAATCGCCGCCCGATCTATCTCGTCCCCGGGCGTTTTCAGCCCGGCGCGGACCAGCCCGTTTGGTTCGACGAAATGAAATTCTTCATGGACCACGACCATGTCAGCCTAGGCAAACCTGGCACGAGCGGCCGGTATGATCTTTCCCTCTATTCCAGTTTTACGGTTCGGAACGGCAAACCGGTACTTTGGTATCCGGAGCGGAAGTTTTTCCTGCTGGGCCGGGTAATCGGCGCGGAGTGGTTTAAATGAGAGATGGAATGACGTTATGAACTCCGTCGAACGTGTCCATACCGCCCTGCGCCGTGGTCAGCCCGACCGCGTGCCGGTGATCGAATTTGTCGTGGATGAAAAGGTGGCCCGTGCCGCCGTACCCGGCTGCCATGATGTGGCGGACGCCATGGACCAACTGGATATGGATGCCGTGGGGTGCGGTGCCAAATTTGATATCATCAGGCAGAATGCCGATGAATCATTTGTGGATGAATGGGGCGTGACCTATATTCCCAGCCCGGAAGCCGTGGCCCATCCGCATCACGGACCAGTGGCGACGCTGGAGGATGCTCAGCGCTACCAGACTCCTGATCCCGATGCCCCGCATCGCCTGGGAAAACTGCCCGACCTGGTATCGCGCTATCAAGGCAAACGCGCCATCTGCTTTCATCATCGCGCCGCCTTCATGTGGTCGGCTTACTTAACGGGGCTGGATAACCTCCTGCTGAATTTCCTGGTCGAGCCGGAATTAGTCGAGGTGCTGATGGACAAGGTTTTGACCTGCAACATGCGCATTGTACAGCGTGCCATTCGTGCCGGAGCGGAGGTGATTATTCTCGGAGATGACTATGCCGGGAACCAAGGACCGATGATGAGCCCGGCGCATTTTCGCCAGTACATTCTACCGCGTCTGAAAAAAATGGTGGACCTGATTCACGCCGAAGGCGCATTTTGCATCAAGCATTCCGATGGCAACCTCTATCCCATTCTCGCCGATATCGTCAGTGCCGGACCGGACGGCATCAACCCGGTGGAACCCGTGGCTGGCATGGATTTAAAAACGGTCAAGCGGTTGGTGGGTGACCGCGTATGTGTCACCGGCAACATTGACTGCGCGCAACTCTTGTGCCATGGCACCACGGAACAAGTCCGGGAAGCGGTGCGGCAGGCTATCGCCGATGCGGCACCCGGTGGTGGTTACATCCTCACTTCCTCCAACAGTATTCACTCCTCCTGCAATCCGCAGAGTTTTGTCGCAATGGTAAAGGCCTGCCACGAATTTGGAACCTACAATGCCGAGCGCAAGCGGGTCTAACAATTGGAGCAGCAGTAACTGCCCGCGCCGGCCGGCAGCAGCGTTGTCGCTCAGCACCAGGAATTGATGCGCTGCCACATATCAAGCGTGCGCCGCTGGTTGTCGGCGGAGAGCGGGGTTTGGAATCTCTGCCGATTTTCCCTTTCCCCCGCGCCCCATTTTCTGGCATACTACTCCCATGCTAAACCGTACCAGTAACGCGCAATGGATCCCCGGCCAAGCAGTCGGGGCGTGGAGTTGTGCGCCGGAACAACTGCTGACGCTGCTGCTCTTCTTGATCACCCTCGCCGCCTTCACTGTGGTCGGGCAGGGGACGAACCAAGCCGTTGGGAAACTGACGGAGACCAATAGCGCCGTGCCGCAACTGGGCGCGCGCTGGACGAACAGCCTCGGGATGCCCTTCGCCCCCGTGCCGGGAACCAAGGTGCTCTTTGGCATCTGGGATGTGCGGGTGAAGGATTATGCCGCGTATGCCGCCGCCGTTCCGGGAGTGGATGAGAAGTGGAAGAAGGTGGAATATAAAGGCGTGCCAGTGAGCGATGGGCCGGAGCATCCGGTGGTGAAGGTAAGCTGGGAGGACGCCAAGGCATTTTGCGCGTGGCTGACCAAGAAGGAACAGGGCGAGGGTAAATTGGGAACCAATCAGGAGTATCGGCTGCCAACGGATGCGGAATGGAGTTACGCGGTGGGGATTGGGGATAAAGAAAAGAATGGTAATGGCACACCTAAAGACAAGAACATGAAACTCGAAGGCGTCTATCCATGGGGCAACCAATGGCCGCCGCCGAAGGGGGCGGGCAATTACTCGGATATGACGAGCCGACAGAAGTTCGGCGATAAGTGGACCTTTATTGGGGGCTATGATGATGGGTACGCGACGACGTCGCCGGTGGGCAGCTTTAAGGCGAATCCGTTTGGACTATATGATATGGGCGGGAATGTGTGGCAGTTGTGCGAGGATTGGTATGATACCGACCAGAAATACCGGGTATTGCGCGGGGGGTCGTGGTACCGCAGCCTTCCCGACAGTCTGCCGTCCTCGCGCCGTTGGTTCAGCACGCCTGAGTATCGGGTCAGCGGTATTGGTTTCCGTGTGATAGTGACTCTGGGAGCCGCGCCGTAGCCTGCGGCTCTCCGGGAGTGCGCACGGCCAGGCCGGGGCGTCGGGGATCGAGCCGCCGCTTTGGTTGGCTGCGCCAATACCTCCATTGCCGCCCGTGTGGGCGCCCCAAAACCATCCCCTGGCACCCGGATGCCCCGCACCCCGTGCCGTCCGGTAGGCAACCGCACCGTTGGCGCTCTCCGGGGCATCGTTGGCGCGTTTCTGCGCGGCGCTCCGGAGTTTTCCGCCGCCCTTGGCGCATTTGGGCGCGCCCCTCCGCCATTTCGGGCAGCCCCCGTGAAGTTTCGGGCAGCCCCTGCGGAGTTTCGGGCAGCCCCTGCGGAGTTTCGGGCAGCCCCTGCGGAGTTTCGGGTGGCCCCTGCGGAGTTTCGGGTGGCCCCTGCGGAGTTTCGGGTGGCCCCCATGGAGTTTGGGGAACCCCCGGAATGGTTTAGGGGAGCCCCCAGACGATTTGGGGACGCCCCCAAATGAAATAGGGGAGCCCCCAAAGGGTTTCAGCGCGCCCCCAAATGAGCCAGGGGAGCCCCTAAATGGCAGGGGGGAGCCCCCAAGCGATTTGCTGCACGCCCAATTGGGTTTTCGGCACGCGAGAAATGAAATTGGGCAGCGTGGAAACATGGGCGAGTACGGTCCGGGAGGTTTCCGGGCAGGCGGTGCGTCGGGAAGGGAGCAGCCCGCGCTAAACAGCACCTCTGGCGGCCCTCCGGGGGCGCTGGCGTGGTCCGCGGTCGCCGACCGTTGCGGCTGGAGCGGTCTATTTCTTGAGGGGTCTTTCTATTTGCCAGCGGGGGCCGCTTTGCAATACCTTCCCTGGATATGCATTCGTCAAACATCCGTTCGCTGGCAGGGATTGTCCTTGGTATGGCGGCCGCCTTGGCCGGGCCGGCGGCCCCTGCGGCGGTGACCCCGGAGCCGTTGCGCTATGAGGCCGAGGCGTGGAGCGAACCCAAGTCCGCCTGGATTGAAAACAAGGATACCCCGGATCATTGGAATCTCTGGAGCAAGGATAAGGACGCGGAGAGTAAGTGGTCCAAGGGGGTGGTGCTGCGCGCGCCCGCCGCATTGAAAACGCGCAACACGCCCGAGGAAGGCGCGCCCCCGTTGCATACGCGGATTACCGGCATTCCGGCGGGCACCTTTGATGTGAGCGTCAAAATTGTGCGAACGCTGGGAGTGTCGCTGGATGGCCGCACGTGGCAGCCGTTCAAAGGCGGCTTGCTGGCCGAAGGGGTGGTGATTACGAACGGCGTCTTTGAACTCTGGGTGGATGATCGCTACGCGGATGAGCGAAGTCCCGGCACTGGTTACTATGATTATGTGGAGCTGACGCGCGTGCCGGAACGGGTGGTGAAGCCGTTGGTGCAGGGCTTCGCCAAGGAGCGGGTGCGGGAGAAGCTGGATCGCGGGGTGGTGGCGCTGCGCATGGATGCCGAAGTGTATGTCGGCTGGCGGCTGCTGGTCGAGGACCCGGGCGACCTCGCGTTTCATGTGTACCGCACGGTGCCGGGGCAGGCGCCGGAACGCGTGACGGCTGTGCCGGTGACGCGCACCACGGATTTTGTGGATCGCACCGCCCCGCAGGCGGAGGGGTTGCGGTATGGCGTCCGCCCGGTGCGCGGCGGCGTGGAAGGGCCGGAGCAAGGCTCGGCCATCGTGCCGGCCACCGTGGGCAATTGCCTGCGGTTCAAGCTGGAGCCCGGCGCCACGTTCCAGAAGGTGGGCATTGGCGACCTGGATGGCGATGGCCGCTATGATATGGTTATAAAGTTGCCCAATTATAACATTGACCCGGCGGACGAATATTGGAAGCCCTCCACCAATACGTACAAGCTGGAAGCCCGCCGCAGTGACGGCTCGCTGCTCTGGCGCAAGGACCTCGGCTGGGCCATTGAAATGGGCATCTGGTATTCGCCCTTCATCGTCTTTGACCTCGATGGTGATGGCCGGGCGGAAGTCGCGGCCAAGATCGGGGAAGGGGACCCGCGCGACCCGGATGGCCGCGTGCGGAGCGGCCCGGAATGGCTGGTGGTGTGGGATGGCACGACCGGCAAGGAGAAGGGGCGCGTGCCCTGGCCGGATCGCAGCGGGTTCGGCGAAGGCAAGCGGCAGTATAATTATGCCAGCCGCAATCAATTGGCGGTGGCGTACTTGGACGGCAAGACGCCGGCGATCCTCGCGCTGCGCGGCACGTACAACACTATGAAGGTGGACGCCTATGAGCTGGGACCAAACGGCTTGCGCTCGCTCTGGACCTTCCGTGATGCCGAGGGCGGCAAGAAATATTCCGGCCAGGGCTGCCATTTCACCCATACGATGGACGTGGACGGCGATGGGCGGGACGAGGTGATCCTCGGCAGCTCGGTGCTGGATGACAACGGCTCGCCGCTCTGGACTACCGGCCTCGGGCATCCCGATCACATGTACGTGGGCAACCTCGATCCCTCCCGCTCCGGCCTGCAAATTTTCTACGGGGTTGAAACCGCCCATCAAAGCAACGGCATGTGCATGGTCGAGGCGGCCACCGGCAAAATTCTCTGGGGTTGGAACAAACCCACCACGCATATTCACAGCTTCGGCATGTGCGCCGACATGGATCCCGCCGTGCCGGGTGCCGAGGCCTACGCCGCCGATTGCACCAACCACATTCCGACCGGCGACCGCTGGCTCTGGAGCGCCAAGGGGGAAGTGCTGAGCCGCGACGTCAACTTCGGTTTCGGCCAAAAGACCGTCTATTGGGACGCCGACCTGCAGCGGGAAATCCTCTATCAGGGGAGAAACATTCGGGACTTATACAGCGTCTTGGTCCAGCAGGAAATTGAGGGCACCGTCGTCATGGTGGCGGACGTTTTGGGCGATTGGCGCGAGGAACTGATCGTCTCCACGCCCGGCGAACTGCGCATTTACACGACGGCCATCCCAGCGATGGACCGCCGCCCCACGTTCATGCAAGATCCCGCCTATCGCCAGACCGTCGCCATGGGCGCGATGGGCTACACCTTGGTTCCGCTGCCGTCCTATGCCCTAGATGCGCGTGCGCCGAACCTGAACGTTACCGTGCTCGCCGAGGGCGTGGTGCAGACCGTGGTCTCCGCGCCGAAGGATAAGCCCCTCAAGGGACGGGTGGCCTTGAGCACCGCCCAAGGGACAGTGGAACCGGCGGAATTTTCTGTGGAGGTCGCCGCTGGGGGGCTCGCGGTCTTCAAATCCCGGCTGACCCCCGTGCCGACCCGCGGCCAAACCGTGGCGGTGACGGGCACGCTGGAAGCCGGAGAAGTGCAACGCCGCCTGGTCGCGCGCGGCGTGGTCAATGAGAAGGGGCGGTAATCAATTAACTGGCGGGCTAACTGACAGACTGTGCTTGAAATCGCGCGGGATTGCTCTAAGTTGCCTCCCGTGAGCACACAGATTTGAAATACACGAACATTAAATCGAACCAACCAACGATATCGCACGCTTATGGAAACTCCTATCCGCCACGTTAGCTGTCCATCCCGCTGGTCGAACCCTTGGCTCGTCCGGGCCACCGGTCTCCTGACCTTGATTCTGCTTTGCGCCTGCGTCGCCAACGCCCATGCCGCCGCGGCAGACCGACCGAATATCATCTTCGTCCTGTCCGATGACTTGGCGCAAGGCGACGTGGGGTGTTACGGACAAAAGCTCATCAAGACGCCCGTCATGGACCGCATGGCGGCGGAAGGCACCCGCTACACCCAGGGATATTGCGGTACCACCGTCTGCGCGCCTTCCCGAGTGTCTTTGCTGACCGGACGGCACATGGGGCACAGCCCCATTCGCGCCAATCGGGAGATTCAGCCCGAAGGTCAGATGCCCGTGCCCGCCGGCACCTTCACCGTAGCCCACTTGCTTAAAAGCCAGGGCTATGCGACGGCCTGCATTGGCAAATGGGGCATGGGTTTGTTCGATACCACCGGCAGCCCGCTCAAGATGGGCTTCGACCATTTCTACGGTTACAATTGCCAGCGCCACGCGCACAGTTACTTTCCCACCTATCTGTATAACGATGATCAACGGTTTGAGCTTCCGGGCAACGATG
This sequence comes from Verrucomicrobiota bacterium, assembly GCA_037139415.1. Lineage (NCBI taxonomy): Bacteria > Pseudomonadati > Verrucomicrobiota > Verrucomicrobiota bacterium. The sequence goes on from JBAXGN010000043.1 coordinate 20,433, forward strand.
GCAAAGGCATTGGCAAAACGTATGCCCAGAACCTGATTGCCGACGAAACGCTGAAATGGATCCGCGCGCACAAGGCCGAACCGTTCTTCCTCTATTACTCCATCACGCTGCCGCATGCGCAATATGAGATTGATGACGTCGGCAAGCTTTACGCGTCGCAGCCATGGACCATGCAGCAGAAAAGCTACGCCGCCATGGTCACGCGCCTCGACACTGATGTGGGGCGCGTGCTCGATTTGCTAAAGGAATTGCAGCTCGACGAGAAAACCCTGGTCCTGCTCGCGGGGGACAATGGCTCCTCCTTCCCACCCAAATCGGAACTTGGGAAACTCTTTGAGCAGGCCGCGAACGGATTGCGCGGGTACAAGCGGGAACTGTACGAAGGCGGGCTGCGTCAGGCGGCAATCGCCCGCTGGCCGGGTGTCGTCCCGAAAGGACGCGTGAGCGACGAACCGTGGGCCTTCTGGGATTTCCTGCCCACCGTCGCCGAATTGACTGGCGCGAAGCTTCCCGGCAATGCCTCAATGGATGGGCTGTCCCTTGTCTCCTTCCTCAAAGGTGGGCCGGCTCCCCAACGGGAATATTTTTATTGGGAACTGCACGAAGGAAAGTCCCTCCAGGCGATTCGCTTTGGCGATTGGAAAGCCGTGCGCAATGGTCCCTCCAGCCCGATTGAATTGTACGACCTGAAAACCGACGCGGGAGAAAAGAACGACCTCGCGGCGGACCACAAAGACCTGGTGGCAAAAGCGGAAGCCCTGATGAAAACCGCACGTACGGATGACCCGAACTGGCCGCTGGTGGATCGCCGCCCGGCGCAAAAAGGGAAAAAGAAATAGCCTCGTTCGTCTCGCGGCTATATCCGTTGGCACCTCGGCGGCTCTGTGTGTGGGCTATTGTAAAACTGGCGGGGCGGGGTCAATGCCGCCCCATAACCTTGCCGGTTTTGCAAATTTTCTTCAATTTCCCGGTTGCATTTGCACGGCGTACCCGCTATTTAGGAAGCCGAACACAGTTTAAATCAATAGAATAAAAAATATGGCACAAGCAATTTATCACGCCTCAATTGAAGGCGCTCAACACGGTGCAAAAGGGCTCGAAAAGTTCCTGGATTTTGCCAAGAACTCCGGCGCGGCGGGCGCGCAACCTTCCAACTACATGCTGGACGACGGCAAGGGTGGACTCAAATCGGCCAAGGAAATCAAAGCCGCATTTGAATCGCGCGGGCTGAAGCTCGACGGTATCTCCTGCCACTGCCCGACTTGGGTGCATACGACGGCTTGGACCGAGAGCCCCACCATCAAACCGTTCATTCCGGAAAAGGTTGCCAAAATGAAGCCGGAGAAGATTGAACAATACTGTGAAACGTACCTGCTCAAGCTGATGGATCTGGCGATTGAACTGGACATCAAGATTCTGCCCACGTTCTGGGGCGTGGCGTTCGGTTGGGAAATGGCGACCGGATATCCTTGGGGATTCTGGCAGGCCGGCTACGACCTGATCAAGGAAGGCCAGGAGCGCTTTGTGACCAAGACCGCGAAGATTCGTGCCCATGCCAATAAGCTTGGCATCTATCTCGCTCACGAAATCCATCCGGGCACCGCCGCCATGTGCGCCGATGACTTCAATATGCTCGTCAAGATTTGCGACGGCGACAAATGCCTGGGCGTCAATGCCGATCCCTCCCACTGCTGGGAAGGTGAATCCTTTGAGACCCGCTTTCTGAAGGTCGCAGACCGCATCTATGCCGCGCACGTGAAGAATTTCGTGATCCGTAAAGGCATGCCTTTGCGCACCATGGAAAATAACTGGCAGAAACGCCCGATGCAGTTCACCGATCTCCCGAGCGGCGACCTGAACATGGTCCGCTACGCCGAATTGCTGGTGCTGACCGGTTATCCGCAGCGTTACATGAAGATCATGCAGCGCCCGACCGCCCCGCTGGTGGTCGAAGCCGAGAGTGCGTATCGCGATTTGGACGCCGCCAGCGCCAACGGCATTGGCTACGTGCGCGACAATCTCTGCTTCCCGCTCGCCTCTGGTTCCTTTGAAGATGGCATGGGCGCCTAATCGAAGGCGGAAAAACCACAAGACCGATTCAGCGCCGGAGGAATCCAACTCCGGCGCTTTCTTATTGGCTGGACGGTAACTTATCCGTCTTGCGATAGGCTAGCCCGTGAAAGAGGGCGACCAGTTCACCTTGGTCGTCCTTGATTTCGACCGAGTAGTTTCCGAGCTTGGGGTTTCGGCTGACTTCTTTGGCTTCCGCGTAAAGCACCCCGGACTTGCTCGCTTTCATGATGGAAATGCTGGCGTTGATGGCAACCGCCATGGTGCCGTGCGAGTTGGACGCGGCGGCAAAGGTGAAATCCGCCAGGGTGAACACCGCGCCACCATGCACGATGCCAAGGCCGTTGTGATGATGCGATTGGATGGTCATTTTCGCCCGGGCATGGCCTAGGGAAACTTCCACTAACTCGATATTTGAAAGCGCCGCAAAACGGTCGTTATGCAGGCACGCGAGCACGTCTTTCATGCGATCACTTGTTTTTGGTGAACAATACTGCGGAAAGCGCGAGTAATCCACCAAGTAGAACGGCTACCATGCAGACGCCGGTTTCCCATGTTTTCAGCGGGATCGGACTTTTAAAGGCAAGCAAAGCGGCCATCACAACCAATGCCCCATCCGCCGTTAGCAACAACCAGCGGGGGAACCGAAACGGCGTCTCTAATTCCTCGCGCGTGGGACGCTCGGCGATAGCGGGGTGAGGGGTGATGGTCTCCTGGGCGTGCTCTGTCGCCAAGGGCTCGGGTTCTGCAAGCACACTCACGCTATCGGGGTTGGGGTTGGGAAGAATCGGGGCGTCTTCCACTGCCGTCTCCGCGCGATTGCCGCGCAGAAGCGTCTCCAATCCGGAACCGACTGCCTGTGAGGAATCCGCGACTGGGACGATCACTTTTTCCGCACTGGCGGCGCCACGTGTTTCGCCCAGTAGATTTCCAAGATTACGGCCTAATGCTGGTTTTGCCACGTCACCAATGTGTGTCAAACTGCGCGGCGCGGCAATGCAAAGTTATTCACAAGTTGTAAACAGCCGGTAAAACAACCGAGCAGGGCCTACGGTTCGGCAAAATGGCCGTCCCGGCGAGGGAGCCCCGGTTTTAATAGCTAGCTTGGATGCCCAGTTGCACGTAGGGGGCGTTGGGCGCGCGGAGCGAGAAATACCGCTCTTTGAAACGGAAGCGCCGATCAAACATCCAGCCGCCGTCCGCGACGACACTCCAATCCTTGCACATCTGGTAGCGTAACCCCACCCCGGCGCGGATTTCCCGATACGACAGCATCTGGTTGTTGAGTTCGCGATGTCCGTTGCGGTCGCCGAAGTCCTGCGCCACGCGGAACGCGCCCCCTTTAAAATCGCCGCCGGCGAGTAGGGTAAGGGCGTCATTGACTTTGTATTCGATACCCGGCTTGGGAACCATAAGGTTCAGGGTCCAACTGTCGTCCAGTTTCCAGCGCACGCCCACCGCCGGAAGCACCGGGTATTCGCTGCGGACGTTCACCATGAAACCAAACATCCAATGCACCTCGGGGCTTTGATTGAAGTTGGCGCGCAGGCCGAACGGCATGTTGAAGTCCGACCAGTTGATGTCTTTGAAATCGCTGTAAATCCCCGGCGCGAGGTCGCCCGAAATTTTCCATTTTTCCGCAATCTGCCAGCTCAGACCAACGCGCAGGGCGACGGATTGGAGTTGGCTGGGAACGGGTGCTGCCGCCGGACGGTCGAAATCATAGCGGTGCCAGCCCAGCCCCAGACGGAGGGAGAGGAACTCGTTCAGCGGGGTGGTGGCGGTGTAACCGGCATCATAGTTGAAGCTCCGTAAGCCTCCCAACTTGGTATCACCAACGCGGAGTTGGGAACCAGCGGTGAGACCAGCCCCCGCCGTGAATTCGCCCCGGTAACCGTCGCTGGTCGCTTCCGCGCCCACCAACTTGGGCAGCGTGAGGGCAACCGCACCGAGCACCAATACCGATTTCTGCCAAAAAACATTTCGTTTCATACGTATTTCATTTTGTCGTTCTATTGAACGACGTGCATTTTGCCTTGGCCTGCGCCGCCACGCAACCCGTATCTGAGCAAAATCAGGCATTGCCAAGTGTCTGCCATTTCCACATGCTTCCGCGCTTTACGAATGAATTGCGTACGCCGTTTCGTGTGGGTGGTCGCGCTGCTTGCGGCCAGTAAAAGTGCAACGGTCCTGGCTGGGGACTGGCCGCAATGGCGTTATGACGCCCGGCGCAGCGCGGATTCGGAGGAGAAATTGCCCGCCCAACTTGTCCCCGCGTGGTCTCATGAGTATTCCCCACGCACGCCTGCCTGGGAAGACCCGCTCAACCAGGATCTCATGCCGTTTGACGCTGGCTTCGAGCCTATTGTGCTCGGGGATCGCCTAGTGATCGGGTTTAACGACCGCGACAAGGTGGTGGCGCTTGATACGCAGACGGGCCGCGAGGCGTGGAGTATTTACACCGAAGGCCCGGTGCGGCTGGCCCCGGTGGGGTTGAAGGATAAGGTCTATTTTGTCAGTGATGATGGATTCATGTATTGCGTGAAGTCCGCCGATGGCGCGCTGGTGTGGAAATTTCGCGGTGGCCCTTCCGACCGCAAGGCGCTCGGCAACGGACGCCTGGTTTCCGCTTGGCCCGCGCGGGGTGGCCCGGTGATCCAAGACGGGGTACTCTACTTCGCTGCGAGCATTTGGCCGTTCATGGGAACGTATATTTACGCGCTGGACGCCGAGACTGGCAAGGTGGTGTGGGTGAATGACGGTACCGGGGCCAATTATACGAAACAGCCGCACATGGCCCTGGCTTTTTCGGGTGTCGCCCCCCAAGGCGCGCTTGTGGCCACCGAGAAATATTTGCTCGTCCCCGGCAGCCGTTCGGTTCCCGCAGTGTTTGACCGGTTGACTGGTAAATTGTTGTATTATCATCTGGCGGATTCGGGCAAGGGAAACGGCGGTTCTTTCGTCATCGCCGGGCATACCAACTTTTTTGTCCACACACGCGGGCATGGGATGCGCGCGTTTGACCTGGCCACCGGGAAGAAGGGCACATTCACCATCAATGAGCCGGTGTTGGGCGCTAGCCACTATTATTGCGCCGCTGATTTCCCGAATTCCAACGGCGGTATGGCCGATGCATCGCAAAAGTTGGACGCCGCCCGTTACGGCGCGCTTCGCGCCAAGAGCGATTACATGGACGCCGTGTACCTTAACGATACCAATGCCATCAAACGGCTGAAGACTGCCCTGGGCGGAGCGGAGAAAAAGCTGAGTGCCGCCGAGGCTACCTTGGAAAGCGCGCGGAAGAAGTCCAGCACGAATGCCGTCTATAAAGTGATCCAAGCCTGGAAGGCGGATAAAACGCTGCAGTGGGAATTGAAGGGGGACGGCTCTGGCGATTTGATCCGCGCGAAAAACGTGCTCTACGCCGGGGGCTCGAATGTAATCATTGGGGTACAGATGCCGGCCCGCGCCAAGCCGGGTGCGGGTGCCGCCGGGGCAGCCAAGCCGACCATCGTTTGGACGCAGCCCATCGAGGGAAAAGTTTGGCGTTTGCTCGCGGCGAACGGGATGCTCTTTGCGGTAACGCAGGAGGGCCACATTCTGGCGTTCGGCGCGAGTGCCGGCGCGCAGAAGGTCATCAAGGACGACCATAAAACCATTGCGCCCGACCCTGCCACCGTGGCGAAGGCGCAAAGCGTGCTCACGCAAAGCGGCGTCAAGGACGGTTACGCTCTCTGTCTGGGACTGGACGAGGATGATTTGCTTCCCGCGCTGGCCGACGCCTCAAAGTTACAGATCATCGGCGTGGATGCCGACGCCGCCAAAGTGGATCGGCTGCGGAGGCGTTTCGATGCCGCCGGGCTTTACGGCACGCGGATCAGTTTGATCGTCGCCGCGCCGGAATCGTTTGGCGCGCCGCCGTATTTCGCCAGCGTGATGTTCGCTAATGCCAGTGTTTCGGCTAAGCTCGCTGACGAGGCGGTACTGCATCGCGTCTATGAATCGCTGCGGCCTTACGGCGGCGTGCTCCTGACTGCCACCGGCGGTGCGGAGTTGGCCGAAAAGGTGAAAAGCGCCCGGCTCGCGAAAGCCCAAGTGAAGACAGCGGAGAATGGTCTCTTGATTAAACGCGAAGGGGCGTTGCCCGGCGCGGCCAATTGGACGCACCAATACGGCGATGCCGCGAACTCCATGAAGTCAGATGATCAGAACATCAAGCTCCCAGTCGGCGTGCTTTGGTTCGGCGGCAATACGCACATGGATGTCCTGCCGCGCCACGGCCACGGCCCCTCGGAGCAAGTCGTGGGTGGCCGCCTGATTCTCGAGGGCATGGATTGCGTCAGCGCCCGCGACGTTTACACGGGCCGCCGCCTTTGGAAAACCGTGATCCCCGGCCTGGACACCACCGGCATCTACCATAACGAAACGTATATCCCCGATCCGCTGACCACGTTGTATAATCAGAAACATTTCCCCGGCGCGAACGCACGCGGGGCCAACTTTGTGGCCACCGAGGACGCCATTTATGTGGCGGTGAGCAATCATTGCGTGGTGGTGAACGCCGTCACGGGGGAAATTCTGCGCACGATTACGCTACCTGCCAAAGCCGGGCAGCCAGCTCCGCAATGGGGCTTCCTCGCGGTCAGCGATAACGTGCTGCTGGGCGGCGCGGAGTTTGGCCAGTTCAACAAACGCTTCGGCATTGATTTGTCGTGGCCACCGCCCGTGGCCGATTTCTCCGCCAGCCTTGGCCTGGTGGCGTTTGATCGCCACACGGGAACCGTCCTCTGGCAGACCGCCGCCAAGCACAGCTTCATTCACAACGGCATCGCCATTGGCAACGGGCGCGTCTATTGCCTCGACCGCCTGCCCAAGAACAGCGAGAGCAAATACAAGTTGCATGAGGGAAAAGCGGCGATCGGTTACCGTATCGCGGCGTTCGATCTACGTTCCGGGCAGACCGTCTGGCAGCAGAGCAGTAACATTTTCGGCTCGTGGTTGAGCTATTCCAAGGAACATGATGTCTTGCTTCATGCCGGAGCCGCTGCGACGGATCGTCTCAAGGACGAAGCCGGGCAGGGGATGATGGTGCTGAGCGCCAAGGACGGCTCGGTGGTTTGGAAACGTTCTGATCTGCGCTATACCGGCCCTTGCATCCTTTACCATGACCTGATTCTCACTACACCCACTTCGTACAAGCTTTCCGCTGGCGCGTTCCGCCTGCTGGATGGCAAACCCCACACGATCACCAATGCCCTCACGGGTGCCGTTCAGCCATGGCGGATTTACCGCACTTACGGTTGCAGCACGCCGGTTGCAGCCGAGCACCTGATGACCTTCCGCTCGGGCGCCGCCGGCTATTATGACTTGGATACTCACAGCGGCACCGGCAACCTGGGCGGGTTTAAATCTGCGTGCAGTTTCAATTTAATTGTGGCGGACGGCGTCCTGAACGCCCCCGATTATACGCGCACGTGCAGTTGCCCCTACCAAAACCAAACCTCCTTGGGCTTGATCCCCATGCCGGAAATGGAAATGTGGACCTGCAATTATTCCGGTTTGGAGACCAAGGAAGGCGACCGCATCCAACGCGTGGGCATCAATCTCGGCGCGCCCGGAGATCGCCGCGTGGCGAACGGCACTCTCTGGCTGGAGTATCCGGCCAATTCTGGTATCTCTCCCCGCCTGCCGGTCACCTTTGAAATGTCCGCCACCAACGTTTTCCGCCACCACTCCAGCGCGGTCACGGGCGACGGCCCCGCGTGGGTGTTCGCGTCTGGGTTGCGTGACCTTCAGGCCATCACCATCCGCCCGCAGATGCTCAAGCAGCCGCCGCTGCCTGCCGCGCCGAAGGTCCGGGAAGGCATGGATGATGACGATGAGGATGAAAATGCCACGCACAGCACTCACGGTAGCGGTAGTACGAATGAGGTGTCGTCCTCCAGCGAGACCAACGCCGTGGAAGTGCTGAACACTTCCAAGCTGCCGGACTTGAAGCCCGCCCGCTACACCGTGCGCCTGTACTTCATGGAACCGGATGCCGTGCAACCGGGGGAGCGCGTCTTTGATGTGGCGCTGCAAGGCAAACCCGTGCTCAAGGCGTTCGACGTGCTGAAAGCCGCCGGCGGCGTCAACCGGGGCCTCGTCAAGGAATTCCCCCACATCGAGGTACACAACGACGTGCGCATCCAACTAACCAAGGTCACCGCCGCGCAGGGCCCCATCCTGTCCGGCGTCGAATTAATCCTGGAGGACCATTAACCCGTGACTCCCGATACGCTCAACTCCCACACCTGCAAATTGACGCCGCCGCAAGCGGATCAAATGCAGCGGTACTTGCAGGAACACAACTTCAAGCCCCGGGTGGTCCCGTACGCCCGGTTCGCCGGGGAGAAGGACAAGATTAACGTGGTCTTTTACGAGAGCGGCAAGCTGGTGGTGCAGGGCAAAGGCACCCGCGAGTTCGTGGAGTTTGTGCTCGAACCGGAAATCCTCGGCGAAGCGAAGCTCGGGTACGAGGAAGTGCTGAATCCCGACCTGCTGCTGCCCCGCATTGGCGTGGATGAATCGGGCAAGGGCGATTTCTTCGGCCCGATGTGCGTCGCGGGCGTCTATGTCAACGCTGACATTGTTCATGGCTGGAAGAATTCCGGCATCCGCGATTCCAAACTCGTCGGCAGCGACAAGAAAATTGTCGAGTTGGCCGAGGTGATCCGCACGACCCCCGGCTGCGTCTGCACGGTCGTGCCGATTGGCAATGAGGCGTACAACCGTCTTTACTTTAAGCTGAAAAGCATCAATGCCATCCTCGCCTGGGGCCACGCGCGCGTCATCGAAAACCTGATGTCGCTGCGCTACCAAATGAATCCGCCGCCCGTGCGCGCCATCAGCGATCAGTTTGCTGCGACGAAAGACACCGTGGCTAAGGCGTTGATGAGCCAGGGCCGTGCCATCGAACTGGTGCAACGCCACAAGGCCGAATCGGACCTTGCGGTGGCGGCGGCCTCCATCCTGGCGCGCAGTGAATTTGTCACGCGGCTCTTCCGCATGGGCAAGGAATACGGCCTCGTATTTCCCAAGGGCGCCTCGGAACAAGTCGAGAATGTCGGCCGGCAGTTTATCGAAAAACATGGCGCTGCGAGCCTGCCCAAAGTGGCCAAGGTGCATTTCCGCACCGCCTACCGCATTCAAGGGTTGCCGGAGCCGCCGGTGAAACAATGGAAGAAACACAGCTAGATGGACGCGGCTTCCGAACCATCCGCCAACGGGCGGCAAATCTCCCTGGATCTCTGGCTGACGCTGGCCTTGACGGCCTTTGTCCTGCTCGCGTTCGGCGGCGTGATGAATCATGAGTTTGTACACTTCGATGATGCGCGGAACATTTACAGTAACCCCAACGTCAGCGGCCTCAATGCCGCCACCATCCAATGGCTGCTCACGGATACCAGCTACGCGCCGCGCTACATGCCGCTGGGCTGGCTTTGCTACGCGGTGGATCGCCAGTTGTTCGCCTTGAACCCGGTGGGTTGGCATCTCGGCAACCTGCTGCTGCACCTGATTAACACCCTGCTGCTGTTCCATCTGCTCAAGACTTTGGCGCGGCAGGCAGTGCGCGGGATGGCGGAGACGGAAAAAGTGGCCAGTTGGTGCGCCGCCGTCGGTGCGTTGGTTTGGGCGGTGAATCCGTTGCGCGTGGAAACCGTCGCCTGGGCTTCCTCGCGCATCTTTGAGATGGCCTTTTTCTGGACGCTGCTTTGGATACTGGCGTGGCTGCGCGGGCTTGACGCAACCACCGTGCGGCAGCGGCGCGTCTGGGAATGGCTGGCCCTGGGCACCTTTACCGCCAGCTTGCTGACGTATCCCATCGCCTTGTTTGCGCCGGTGCTGCTGCTGGCGCTGGATTACCTTCCCTTGCAGCGGGCACCCGCTGGTTGGCAAGGCTGGTTCCAGCGCGCGGCGTGGCCGCTGTGGCGGGAGAAAATCCCTTTCATCATCGTATCCGCGACGGTCCTGGCCATCACGTTCTCGGTGCGGTTGGCCAGTACGGATCAATTCCGGCCCACCACGCTGGCTGAATTCGGCTTGCTGGAGCGCCTCATGCAAGCCGCGTATGTGGTCACCTACTACGCCTGGAAACCCTGGGCCCCGTACAATCTCGCCGCCACGTATCCCACGCTGCACGCCTTCAACCCGCTCGCCTGGTCCTTCCTGCTCTGTGCCGGGTGGGTGGCCGGGATGACTGCCGCCGCCGTCTGGTGCTTCCGGCGCTGGCCGGCCTTCCTGGCCTTCTGGGTTTGCCACCTGTTGATACTGGTGCCGTTTCTGGGACTCAGCGAGTACCCGCATTCCACCTACGACCGCTACAGCTACCTGCACGGCATCCTGTGGTCCCTGCTGATTACCCTTGGGCTATGCGCGCTCTGGCGATCACGCGCGGAACGGCTCCTCTGGATAACTGTGCTGGTGTTCATCTCCGCCTGGTTTGCCTGGTGCTCCCGCCAGCAAGTGCCGGTGTGGCGGAATACCCTCTCGCTCTATCAGCACATCACCGCGCGCTTTGGCTCACACCCAGGCCGCGGGCGCTTCGATGAAGTGCTGGGCGGCGTGTATCTGCACGCCGGACGCACCAACGACGCCATCGTCAGCTTTGAACGGGCCGCGTACTTCGATGCCCGCCGCCGCGACCGGCAGATTTACAACGAGGGCACCGTGACGCGCAGTGAACAGATGCTGGCCCAAATCGCCATGCAGCAGGACAACCTGCCCGCCGCGGTGAAACATTACCAAGCCGCGCTGGCGGACGAAACATATCCGCGCTTTTGGGCGCTGAATGTGCTGCGTCTAAACTTCTGCCTCGCCAAACTGGGCCGCCGCGCCGAAGCCCTGCCCTGGCTGAAAAAAGCCTCGGCCCTATTTCCCGACGACCCGGAAATCCAACGGCAATTGAAACTGGCCCAAGCCGCGCAACCGTAACAACTCCTCATTGTTGGCAGGGAAGTTTTCTATATCACGCGTTATCTAATTTTTTCCAATTTCCTCGGGAAGATGGGCAGATCCTTGTTATCATTCCCATACGTCCTAGTCCCCGGTGTTTTTTTCTATTCGCGTTCGTTGGCGTGATTCGCGGGCACAAAATCCCCGGCTCAATTCAACGTGCCATAGCTATGACTATCGTTCGCGCCGTATCGGTGACATTATTACTACTGATTTGAGAACCATGAATGACCAAACCATCACAATCGGTGAACGTAGCGGCTGAGGTGAACCCGGCTCTTTGGCATATCTGCTATTGACCAGTGCCAGCACATATATGTTGTCGGTAAAACCGGATCGGGTAAAACGACTTTGCGAATGCCCCACTTGAATTGAATGAAGTCACACCTATCAGACGTCTGATAACTCATAGCATGAATACATTGCGAACACTGGTTACGGTATGCGCGTTGCTGGCAGGCGCTGGTACAGGGAATACGCTGGCCGCAACCTATTACGTGGATGCGACGCGCGGTGAGGATACGCGGGACGGTTTGAAATCGGAATCGGCTTGGCGCACGCTGCCCCGGGTCAACCGTGCCTCCTTGGCACCCGGCGATGTGGTGTTGTTCCGGCGGGGTGAAACATTTCGCGGGCAACTCATCCCCCAAAGCGGCGCGGCCACCGGGGTGATTACCTATGGTTCGTATGGGGAAGGTGCCAAACCGATTTTTCTGGGATCGGTGGCGGCGGACCGCGCCGAGGATTGGGTGCCGGTGAAAGAAGGTCTGTGGATCACCGCGCCATTGCGTTTTGAGACGGTCGGTGCGCCGACGGATTTGCAACGCGCTAACTGGACCATGCATCAAGAGGGGGGAGCTGCTTGCGGGTTGACCAAGGAGAAATCAGCGCCGGATGGCGCGTCAACACTACGGCTGGCCTGCCGCCAAAACGGAACGAAAGCGAATCATATTCAGTTGACCATGTTCGGTTTGACGGTCGAGGAAGGCGAATACTATCTCCTCACTTTCCGGGCGCGCGCCACGAAACCATTTACACCCTCCGCCGTTTCCGTGATGAAAAGCGGGTCGCCCTACACCTCCTTTGCCAACGCGGACGCAGGATTGCCGGTCCTCGGCACCAATTGGTCGGAACTCACCATCCGACTCCGTGCCCGGCAAACCGCTCAGGATGCCCGTTTGACCTTGTATCTTGGAGGGGCCTTGCCGGCAGACAGCGAGGCGTTTCTGCAACCCGGTCAATTTGTCAAAGCCCGGTGCAATCAAACGACACCGCTATCCGTGGATGTTGGGAACATCATCTTCGATCACGGCAAATCCACCGGCGTTAAGAAATGGAGCGAAGCGGACCTGCGCCAGGCGGGCGATTACTTGTACGATGCGCGAACCTGGCAGGTTAAACTTTGTTCCAACGGCAACCCGGCGTCGAACCATCGCAGCACTGAATTGGCCTTGCGCAAGCATATCATTGACCAGGGCGGGCGCGGCTATGTGACATACGAGAACCTGGATTTGCGCTATGGTGCGGCGCATGGGGTGGGTGGTGGCAGCACTCACCATATCACGATTCGGGGCTGCGATATTTCCTTTATCGGCGGTGGGCATCAAAATACCCGACCGGATGGGAAGCCGGTGCGCTTTGGCAATGGGATTGAGTTTTGGTCCAGTGCCAGCGATTGCCTGGTTGAAGACTGCCGAATCTGGGAAATTTATGACGCCGCGCTGACCAATCAGGGCGACGGCACCAACGTCCAGCAAAACATCACTTATCGGCGCAATGTGATCTGGAATAGCGAATATTCATTTGAATTCTGGAACCGGGGCCCCGCCAGCCGGACACAAAATATTGTGTTTGAGCACAATACCTGCGTGGCTGCCGGGCGCGGCTGGGGATATGGCCAGCGCCCTGATCCCAACGGGCGGCATCTGATGTTTTACAGCAACACCGCTGTCACCACCAACGTGGTCATCCGTTATAATATTTTTTGCGAAGCCGCAGACAGTTGCCTGCGGCTGCACGGACGGGATTGGACTGCCGCCTTGACGATGGACTACAACTGCTGGTTCCGATCCAGCGGGCCGCTGGTTTTATGGGACAAGGAAAGCATCGGACCGGAGGGATTCGCCGCGTTCATGCAGGCGCATAACTTGGATCAACATTCCATGGTCGCCAACCCGAAATTTATCGATGCCGCACAGCGCGACTACCGTTTAGCTCCAGATAGTCCCGCCCGAAGGTTGTCCGATGCAGGTAAACCGGTCGGAGCGTTGCCTTGAACAAGCATCGCAGTCTGAGCGGTTTTCTGCCGCTTTAATTCGCCATCACAGGTGCCGGGGCGACGGAAGGCGTGACCACGGGAGCCGGTTTTGGTGGCGGCATTTCGCCCTGATGCACTTCTTTGTCCTTGGTCACACTGCAATGCCCATGGCCGGAGCCCAGCGCGAGACTGTCTTTCGGGCAGATGTCCACACACGCGCCGCAACTGATGCAGAGCAGGCGGTCAATGGTCCATTTGCGCTGGGCGCGGATCACGGCAATGGCACCGGTGGGGCATTTTTTTGCGCACACGGTGCAAAACGTGCAGGTCGAGACGGTGAATGACAATTGACCACGGGAACCGAGAATTTCCACGCGCGGCGTGAAGGGATAGTTCAGCGTCGCCGGTTTCTTGAACGCCCATTTCAGGGCCAGTTTGGACATCGCAAAATACGACATAATTCACCTTTCCGTACAACTGATACAGGGATCAATGGTCAACACCAGCACCGGCACATCCGAGAGTTCGCAGCCCTGGAGGATTTTTACCAGCGCGGGGATGTTGGCAAACGTGGGCGTGCGCACCCGCATGCGCTGCACGTTTTTCATGCCGTTGGCCTTGATGTAATAAATGACTTCGCCGCGCGGTTGTTCGGTGCGCGCGGCAAATTCACCGTTGGGGTTGCCCGTGACTTTGGCGGCGAGTTCACCCGCCGGGATTTTCGCGGCTGCCTGGCGGATAAGGTCTGCGGATTGGAAAAGCTCCTCGCAACGCACCGCGCAGCGGGCGAAGGAATCCCCGTCTTGGCTGATTGCGGGTTTGAATGACAGGTCCTTGTACGCGGCATAACCGATGGAACGCATATCCTGGGTTACACCGCTGGCGCGCGCCATGGGGCCAACGCAGCCCAGTTGGTACGCCTCGGCCTTGGAGAGCACGCCGACGCCGCAGAGGCGCTGTTTGACCGAACTGTCGGCCAGGAAGACCTTGACGATCTCCTTCATATCGGTCTCGATGATGTCCAATTCCTTGAGCAGGTGGCGCATTTGCTCGGCGTCAATATCGCGCCGCACGCCGCCCACCTTGCAGGCACCGAAAATGACGCGCCCACCAGTGGTGGCCTCGATGACGTTTAGCACGCGTTCGCGCACGCGCCAGGAATGCATGAACAGGCTTTCAAAGCCAAAGGCGTCCGCCAGCAAACCCGCCCACAACAGATGGCTGTGAATGCGGGAAAGCTCGCCCCAGATGGTGCGCAGGTAATGGGCGCGGGGCGGCACCGGAATGTTCATGATTTCTTCAATGGCCTGGCAGTAAGTCTGGCCATGGATGGCGCTGCAAATACCGCAGATGCGCTCGGCCACATAGACAAATTCCTGGAAGTCTTTTTTTTCCACCAGCTTTTCGAGACCGCGATGGATAAAGCCAATGGTCGGCAGGGCTTCCACGACCCGTTCGTCTTCGACCACCAAGTCCAGGTGAATCGGTTCCGGTAACACCGGGTGCTGTGGTCCAAAGGGGATGATGGTTCGCTTACTCATGGGCAAATGCGGGATTTAACAATGTTTTATTGAACATACGCGTGACCTCAGGCTTTGGCCGCCACGGATACTGAAACCGGCGTGGGGCAGGCAAAGGGATGCGGCACCATGGTCTTGTATAGGTTGCCTTTGAAATCCACGGCCATGCCGGTGATCGTGAGATCAAACAGATCGTGCAGTTCGTTTTCGTAAATGAAGGCGCACCAATAGATGCCGCTGATGCTGGGCAGGGGACCCTGGCCAATGGCGGTGACGCGAAACGCGGTGTATTGACCTTCCCGGTCGAAGGCGTAATCCAACTGGATGTGGTCCGCCAGCGTGGTGCCGCCGATGTGGACCAGGCGCCAGCCTTGATCGCGCATTTGTTGCACGCGTTCGACGAGGGCTTCCGCGCCAAGCGGGAGGATGGTTTGATTCTCAATCATGGCTTCATTTTCTCCATATAGACCCAGCGGAAAGACGGGGTGTATGACGGTTCAGACTTATAAACTTTGTAACCCAGTTTGCCATAGATGTGCAGGTTGCGTTTGCTGCGGTCGCCCGTGAACGCTTCAAAGCGTTTAACGCCCGGGAATTCTTTCTCGATCTCATTGGCCAGGCGCGCCGCCACACCGCGCCCGCGGAAGTAAGGGTGTACACTGCAACGGAGCAAGTGGGCGGTGTCACCTTCCTGGTATCCACGAACGGAACCAATGATTTTGCCGTTGACCACCGCTTTGAGGAACAGGCCGCGATCAAAGTCCTTCTGTATTTCCGTGAGCGATTGCTGCAACGCCGGCAAGCTGTCGTCGCCGTAGATTTCCGCCTCGCTTTGATACGCCACTTTTTGCAGCGCCAGGATTTCTGGCAGGTCGTCCCGCTCCGCCCGGCAGATGATCGTGCGGTCAATGCTGTTGGCCATGCTCATCATCTCGCGGTGCTTTTCCTGGAGAATTTCCACTGCTTTGAGCACGCCATCCATGATGGCCTCGGGACGCGCGGCGCAGCCGGGCACATACAGGTCCACTGGCACCACGGTATCCACCCCGCCGGAGACGTTATAGCAATCCCGGAAAATGCCGCCCGTGCTGGCGCAGATGCCCACGGCGACCACCACCTTGGGCTCCGGCAACTGCCGGTAAATATTTTCAATGACGCTCTTGCTTTGCGCGTTCACGGCGCCGGTGATCAGGAAAATATCGGCATGCTTGGGGTTGCCGGTGTTGATCACGCCAAGGCGTTCGACATCATACATCGGCGTGAGGCACGCCAGGGTTTCAATGTCGCAGCCGTTGCAGCTCGAGGCGTCGTAGTGGATGATCCACGGAGATTTTTTCAGGCCAATCATACGGAATTCACAGTGAGAATTACTTCAACAGAGACAACCACATTATATTGCCAAAGCCGCACACGATGGCGACCGCCCAGGCGCTCTTGACGGCGGTATGCCATTTCAAGCGGGCGAACGTGTTGTCGGTAAAAATAATGAAAAAATAGACCAATCCCACGGCCGTTGCGCCCAGCCAGGGAACCGCCGCAAAGAACAAGTACACCCAGCCCAACAACATCACGGATTCATACCAGTGGGCGATTTCAATCAGCGCCAGCGCTTTCCCGGAGAACTCCGTGGTGATGCCGCGCACCAGCTCCTGATGGGCGTGGTGGCTGGCGGCCAGGTCGAATGGCGATTTGCGAAATTTGATTTCCAGGCAGTAGAGCAGGCCAATGAACGCCCCGGGGAGGGTCAGCACCAGGAGTTTGTTATGATCGTAGATTTGATCCACATAAAACGTGCCGGTCTGCATGTACATGCCTACCGCCGCCAGGAGAATCATCGGCTCATAGGCCATCATCTGGAGCAACTCGCGTTCCGCCCCAATGAAGCTGTAAGGCGAACTGGCCTTGTACGCTCCCAGAATAAAGAAAATCGCCGCCAGAGTAAGCGCGAAAATCACCAGCAACAGATCAAACCCCGCGAAGAAAAGGCCACCGGTGAAAATGGTCAGGATGAAGAAAAAGAAAATGTAATAATTTTGGGACCGGCGCACGACGACATTCTCTTTCTGCCACAATTTCAGCACATCGTAAAAGGGCTGCCAGATCGGCGGTCCCTGGCGCGCCTGCATGCGCGCGCTGATAATACGGTCAATGCCAGCCAGCAATCCGCCAATCAGCGGCGCGGCCACCAGAAAAATAAAGAAACGAGCGTAGGGATTCATAGGAGCGTGGTAAATAAACGTCAATCTCGGGTTAAAACAAGGTCTTGGCAGCCAGTGCGACCGTGAGCACGATGCCCAGCCAGACACCGAAGTTCAGCAGCCAGGCTTCCGAAAGATATTCCGTCAGGTAATAATTGCGCATCTGCATGGTCTGTACCTGGCCGATGGCACCATGGAATAGCACGCTGCTGTTCTCAAGGTTGGCCCCGCCCATGTAGGCGTCGTTCACTTTGACGCGCCGGCCATAGTTCAGAAAGCTTAGCGGGAACAGGGCGATCATCGCCAGCATGATGAGCATGATCATCAGGTTGCCATGCGCCATGCGCGCGGTTTTACCGTAGAGTTCCATGACGTACGGTTCAATCAGCGCCGAGGAAATCAGCGGGAAGAGCACGCAGGTCAACGCCGTCAGCACGGTGAGCCCGGTGAGAGACAGCCATTCGCAGCGGCCGATGCCCTTTTCGACGTTGTCGTGAAACTTCACCACTTCGATCAGTTTGCCCATCCATTTCACCCAGAACACCAGGGTTGCCGAACTGCCGAAGGCGATGAAAATCACCAGCAGGGGATGCGCATCCACGACCGCCTTGAGCACCGCCCATTTGCTGATCAACATGCCAAAGGGCGCCAGGAACATGCCCGCCATGCCGATCTGCAACATCACTGACACGCGCGGCATGCTGATGACCAGACCGGACATGTCCTCGATGTCGCGGCTGTGCAACTTGTGCTCCACCACGCCGACGCACAGAAATAGAAGTGCCTTGGCGATGGCGTGGAAGATAATCAGCAGGATGCCGGCCCAAACCGCCTCGTAGGTGCCAATGCCGCCGCATAGCACGATCAAGCCCAAGTTGGCAATGGTGGAATGGGCGAGAACTTTTTTGGCGTCACTCGCACCAATGGCGGCAAACGAACCGATTAAGAACGTTACACTCCCAACCATGGCGACCACCAGTCCGGTCGTGGTGCCTTGCAGTACCGGGGCGAGTCGGATGATCAAATACACCCCGGCTTTCACCATGGCGGCGGAGTGCAGCAGCGCGGATACCGGCGTTGGCGCCACCATCGCGCCCAACAGCCAGGACGAGAAAGGTAACTGAGCAGACTTGGTCAGACCGGCGACGCAAAGCAGCGCCACCGCGCCCAGAATGGCGGGCGAATGGTTGGCGACCAGCAGGTCCAATTCAATTTTTCCGGTTTGCTTGTGGAACAACACGATTCCCACCGCAAAGGCCAGACCGCCGATCAAATTCAGAACCAAGGCGCGCAGGGAGTTGTTGCGCGAGACTTCATCCCCTTTGTAGCCAATCAGCAGGAAGGAGCAAAGCGTGGTGATTTCCCAGAAAAAGAACAGCCACAGCAGATTATTGGAGAATACCACGCCAAACATGGCGCCCATGAAAATTAACAGAAGTCCAAAGAACAAGGGGCGACGGTCCTTCACCTCCGGGTGATGCTGCTCATGAAACTCCTTCATGTAGTCAGTCGCGTAAAAGCAGATGGCACCGCCCACCAGGCTGATGATCAAGGCCATGATGATGGAGAATTTGTCCACCATCAGGTTGCGCGTCACTTCGAGGTGCCCTTCATTGGCGAATTCAAACCACACCAACAGCGCGGTTTGTACCAGTGCCAGCAGCGCAATCAGCGGGCGTTTGGAGCGCAGCCCCACCACGATGATGAATAGGGCCATGGCCAGTTCCAACCCCATCATGGTCATGCTGGCGGCATGGCCGGACACAGGGAACACCGTTTGGTCACCGGGAAAATAATGGACCGCCAGCGCCAGCGCGCCAGCCGCCAGCGCCGCCACCATTAGCGTGACCACCAAAGACCGGACCTTGTCCGACTTTACAATAAATAATCCCACCCCCGTTAGGAGGGGCAGGATGATCATCAATGAAATGAGCCCCATAAAATTAAGACTAAAAATAACAAACTTAAAATTACCAATGGAGTCGAAGATAACTTCCAACCAACATTAGTCAAGCTGAAGAATAAACGTCTGTATTTAGAACATATAAGCAATACTGAACAACTCGAAAACGGTTGGCATCGCAGCAGAACGGTGGAACTTGCGACATTGTACAAAAGAAAGCCTTATTTACGGTGTTTTACTGGTGTTTTTACGTCTTGCTTATATCATGACAAAACACGTTGTCATTAGGAATACCTTAAATTGCTGCGTCCATATAGCCATATTTCGACCTAAGCAATGACAATTTATGCAAAGAGAATGCCAATTGTGTGAAAAGAGACCGCTCGTCCATTGGACCCATTCCATTGGTGTTTGAAGCCATGCCACTATTCGGTGCTGTTACCTAGATGGTCCGGACCCGTCCGCCAATGACGCGGACGCGCGCGAATCAGCGCCTTTGTAATTCGCGCTCATTAAGTTGTTTCGCGGGCCCGATTGCCGTTTTCGGTCCCCGGACCTGTGCTCCGTTCATGCATCGGCACTTAAAAAATATCCCTTTTGGACTTGCGTGTCATAAGAAAATAAGGTTTAATGTCAGCACTGAAACAAAGTAGAGAGACACAATATGCTAGTCTATGCCATCTGTTTGGTGGTGGGGTTGTTATTCACCGTATTTTCGGCTGTCTTTGGTCATTTCTTCGGTGGCCATGACGGGGACGCCAGCGGCGTGGGCACGGGCGGGCACGCGGAGGCGGGCTACGATCATTCTGGCATTCCGGGAATTTCCTTCTTCAGCCCCACAGTTTTAGCGGCGTTTGTCACGGCGTTTGGCGGATTGGGGATTGTGTTCACCTCGATGGAGGCGACTCAGAGCCCTTGGGTCAGCGCACCATTGGCGGGCCTGGGGGCGGGTGGGATCGCCACGTTGGTGATGTGGTTGTTCAATTCGGTACTGCAAAAAGTGCAGGGATCCAGTGAATCCCACGTTAACCGGTTGGCTGGCTGTGAAGCCTCGGTTATCTCCCCCATCCCGGCCAACGGCACTGGCGAGATTGCTTATGTGCAAGGCGGTTCCCGCTACAACGCGCCAGCGCGGACCGAGGATGGCACGGCCATCAGTGGCGGTCAGACGGTGACCATCACACGGGTGGTAGGGACTCAATTTTTTGTGGCAGTGAAACATTAACCAAAACTCAACTATGACTAACCTGATATTGTTCGCGGAAATTCCGTGGGTGCCGATCGCGCTGGTGGCTGGCGCGATCATGTTTGTAATCTTCATTTTCCTGGCGATTTTTGCCAGTCGCTTCACGAAGGTGGGGCCCAACGAGGTGCTGATCGTTTCCGGCCGCAAGTACCAGTTGGATGATGGCTCGACCATCGGCTTCCGCGTGGTGAAGGGCGGCGGCACCATTGTGTGGCCAGTCTTGGAAAAGGTGGATATTCTCTCGCTGGAGTTGCTCACCATTGATGTGCAGACGCCTGAGGTCTATACCAGCAAAGGCGTGCCAGTCAAAGTGGACGGCGTGGCGCAGATCAAGGTCAAAGGCGACGACATCTCCATCCGCACCGCCGCCGAACAATTTCTCAGCAAAGGCGTGGATGACATTAAGAACATCGCCACCCAAACGATGGAAGGTCACCTGCGCGCCATTCTCGGCACCATGACGGTGGAAGACATTTACCAGAACCGCGACGCCTTCGCCTCGAAGGTGCAGGAAGTCGCCGCCGGCGACATGGCGAACATGGGGTTGCAAATCGTCAGCTTCACCATTCGTGACATCCGCGACAACCAAGGTTACCTGGAAGCCCTCGGCAAGCCGCGTATCGCCCAGGTGAAACGCGACGCGCAGATCGCCCAAGCCGAGGCGGACCGCGACGCCATGGTCAAATCCTCCCAAGCCCAGCAGTCCGGGCAGGAAGCCAAGTTCCAGGCCGACTCCAAGATTGCCGAGGCGCAACGCGATTATCAATCGAACGTGGCCAGTTATCAGGCGACCGTCAACCAGAAGAAAGCCGAATCTGACCTCGCTTACGATTTGCAGAAATTCAAGACCGGCCAGCTCGTCAAGGCGGAAGAAATCCAGGTCACCATTATTGAAAAGCAGAAACAGATCGAGCTGCAACAGCAGGAAATTCTACGCCGGGAGCGCGAATTGCAGGCCACCGTGCAAAAGCCCGCCGAAGCCGAGCGGTTCAAGGTGGAAACTCTGGCTAATGCCAAAAAGTTCCAGTTGGAAACCGAAGCCGCCGGTGCGGCGTCCGCTGCGAAGCAGACCGGTTTTGCGCAGGCCGAAGTGGTGAAGGCCACCGGTATCGCGGAAGCCGAGGCGCATAAAGCCAAAGGGTTGGCTGAAGCCGCCGTTATCGAGGCGCAAGGCAAAGCCCAAGCCGAAGCCATGCGTCTGAAGGCTGAATCCTTCAAGCAATACAACGAAGCGGCGGTCGTGGAAATGATCGTGCGCGTGCTGCCAGAAGTGGCGGGCAAGATCAGCGAACCGCTCTCCAAGACCGAGAAGATCGTCATCATCAACAGCGGCAATGGCCCCGGCGGCGGCGCCAGCAAGTTGACGGGCGACGTCACCCAGATTATCGCCCAGTTGCCACCCGTCGTGGAAAGCCTGACCGGCATCAAGTTCGAGAAGCTGCTGGCCCAGGTGCCCGCGCTCCGGAACGCGATGGAACAAACCAAGAAAGAATAATGGCATTGGCGCCTGGTTCGTCGCGCCAATCCGGTTCCAAGGCGTGATTTTATGCGACTATTTGAAGCCATCGTGGAAGCCAATCACCGCGCGGTGGGCGGTGACAACAGCGCGAGCATCAAGCCGGGGGATTTCCCGGATTCGCTGCCCGTGGTGGCGCTGACCTGCATTGATCCCCGGCTGAATCCCTTGATCCCGGAGGTGCTCGGCATCCCCGAGGAGAAATTCATCTGGCTGCGCAATGCCGGCAACATCATCACCAATCCGCTCAGCAGCACCATGCGTTCCCTCGCGCTGGCCTGCATGGTCAAGGGCGGCAAGGAAATTGCGGTGATCGGCCATACCGATTGCCTCATTGGCAAGAGCACCATCATGCAACTCACGGACCGCATGCGGGCGCTTGGCATCGAGCGGGCGCGGCTTCCTGAAAACCTGGTGGAATATTTCGGCATGTTTGCCAGCGAGCGGCAGAACGTATTGAAGGCGGTGGAACACATCCGCAACAGTCCGATCATTGGCTCCAAAATCCCGGTGCATGGTTTCCTACTGGACATCCAGAGCGGCAAGCTGGAGTGGATTGTCAACGGCTACCAGACGCTGGATACCACGGCTTCCAAATTTACCTCCGCAATTCGTAAAGCCGAGGACATCACCCAGGCGCTGGGGGATCACCCGCCGGAATTTCAGATTGGCGGCATGAAATTTCCCTCTAGTAAAATCGGGGAAATGGCTTCCCAAACCAGCCAAGTGCTGCACCGGGTTGAGCAAAAGGTCGAGGAAATCGGCGCCACGCTGCACAAAGTCAAGGAAGAGATTGGGATGAGCAAATCGGAAACGCCGTCCGTTGTCCATGATCGGCCCACTGCCTTTGCCGCCGCCGAACCCGTCGCCCTATCCCCCACTTCCCCGGCAGCGTTGCTGAAAAAAATTAATTCCAGCAAACGTTATCGCATCATTGGCACGGATCAGAAGGTGTACGGTCCGGTGCCGGCCAGTACCATCCTGCGCTGGATTGATGACAGCCGGATTGACGCCCAGACTCCCATTCAGCCGGAAGGCGCCACCTCATGGCAGCCGCTCGGTTTGATGCCGGATCTTGGCAAAGGCAAAGCCGTTCCTACTCCGCCACCGCTGCCGGGTAATAAAGATTGGTTCCAAAAACGATAGGGAACCAACGCTCCTCAAGCCCTGACGGTTTGTCTCAAGTTATGGCCTTGATTGGCTCAGCCCCTGCATGAGTTTTGGAGACGTTCCGTCGTAAAAAAACCGGGCTGGCGTTGGCCAACCCGGTTTGCTTGCGAAATATCGTGATAACGCGTCGCTCTGGTCCATTAATCCAGCACCGGCTCCGAGCCATCGAGCATCTTCACCTTGTTATGGGCGAAGTATTCCTTGGTCAACGCCTTGACCATCTTGGCGCGGTGATCATACAGGCGCTTGAGCTTGCGCGGCTTGTGCTTGGCCAGCGCGTAATGCGTGAGCAACGGCATGGCGATGGTCGTGTCCGTATAACACACCACGGCGTCCGGCAGACGCTCCGGGTCCACCTTGCCCCAACTGACGGCTTCGCTCGGCGTCGCGCCGGAAAGGCCGCCGGTGTCGGGCCGGGCATCGGTGACTTGCAGGAAATAATCCTGGCCCAGTTCCTTGATGCGCAGCACTTCCTGAATTTGCGGTTCGGTTTGCAGCATGAAATTCTTCGGACTGCCGCCGCCCCACAGCACCACGGCGCTCTTGCCGCCGGCCCGTTTGGCCGCGAGCACAAAGGCGGTGGTTTCATTCACGTCAATCGAGGGGTTCATGCGCAGCTTATTCCCGCGCAGCTCCACGCCCGCGACGTTCATGCCGATGGTCGAATCGCCCGGCGAGGACGTGTAGCACGGCACCCCGGCGCGGTACGCGGCGGCGAGCACCGAGACATCCTTCAGCCCGTTTTTATCTTCCCAATCCGCGCAATACTTGCCTATCAAGTAGTGCAATTCGGCGGTGCCCATTTCCTTTTGGAATTCGGGCAGGATCAACAGCGCGCGCAGCACTTCATCCGTGGCCATCAGGCAATCGCTGTAGCCCAGCAGCACGTCATAAATGCGGACGATGTCGTTATTGCGCAATTCCGTATCGTCAAACTTGAAGTTCCCCACCTTCACCGGGTAATTCAGCGGGTAATGCATGTCATGATACAGGTTCGCGCCCGTGGCGACGATCCAATCCACGAAGCCAGCCTTGATCAGCGGCACCACCGAGGAGCAGCCCAGCCCGGCGGGCGTCAGCGCGCCGGAAAGGCTCATGCCGATGGTCACATCCTGATCCAGCATTTTCTCGACAAACAACTGGCAGCCCTCCTTGAGGCGGGCGGAATTGTACGCCAGGAACGTGTTGTCAATCAGATCGGCCAGCTTTTCCTTGCCGGTCAGGTTCTTGGGCAAAATGCGTTTGCCGGACATGAACTTGGCCCGGTGCGGACACTTCTTGGCCTTCAGCCACTCCGGCGTTTCAGTCAGGTCTTCACGATAACGTGCGTTCTTTTGATGTTTCATGTTCTGTATCAATTAAAGTTACGGCCCTAACAATACGGATACCCGGCCAATTGCCAACAAAAATCATTCCGCCCATTCCGCTCTCCGTCACTCCCTCGGCCACTATCTTCAGATTATGGGAATCCGATCCAGCGCCGGGTTGTGCCAATGGAGCCGCGTGAAACCGCGCACCCGCCAATGTGTGCCGGGAGAATCCCAAGGGGGATTCCGGCCTCCAGCCCGGCAGCGTTGGAGAAACCTTCCACGCCACCCGCTCTGCGCCGAACCAATTTATTTTTATTTTCCTGCATTTTTTTGTTGCACGACGCCAAGGACTTGATAAGTTTTCCGCGATTCAGCAAAGACCTTAAGAAGGAACGACATGGATCGTTACGGGAACAGGGTTGCGGTTTTGGATATAATTCCGACCGGACAACAGGACGCGCTAACCAGCGCGCTCCCCGCCATTTCCCCCGCCCCCGCCCAAACCGTGGCGCGCCGGGATGGTTCATCCGGAAGAATCACCCTCCCAAAAAAATCATTCTTCGGGTTCTCTGACTCTCCCCGACAGTCCTCCACGAGCAGTAGAGGGTTCTCTAAATCATTTCGCGGGTTCTCCAACACCCTTGGAGAGTTCTCCGAGACCCTTGGAGGATCCGCTAAATCATTTCGCGGGTTCTCCGAGACCGGTGGAGGGTTCTCCAACACTCTCCGAGGGTTCTCCGAGACCCGTGGAGGATCCGCCAAACCGTTCCGAGAGTTCTCCAAGACTGGTGGAGGGTTCTCCAA
>JBAXGN010000044.1 GCA_037139415.1 Verrucomicrobiota bacterium
AAATGCGGTAAAATGCAGTTAATACATTCATCCCTTCAGGATGCATTGGGTTTATGGGACGCCTTTCCGGAGGTCATGCCCCGTTCCACTCAATGACGCTACTGTCTGGCATCCCATGCGGGATGCGCGCGACAACTCCAACGGAGTTGCGTCCTCCAGCCCAGGGTCGCGAGGAACGAGCCACCCTGGGTTTGGCGGTTCGTGGATTCCCCAACCCTGAAGGGGTTGCGGCAATGGATACGCCATGATCAATTCCGCCACGCATCAAACGTCGGTCTTCCTGTCAAGGCGTACATTGACACAACCCCTTGCAGGGTTGATGGGAAAAGGTGGGGCGCAGAACCAGCAAGGTTGCTCCCTCTTCGCCCCCGCAACCAACCCTGGCCTGTGGTGACGCAATTCCTTCAGAATTGTTTCACCGCACCACCCGCCGCGCCCAATCCATCGGGGGATTGGATTTCCCCAATCAGAAGGATTGGCAGATAATAGCCGGTGTTGTCCGGAGGCGGAAGGGGCCGGACCACCGGAAATGCAGAGAAAAGACGAATGCACCCCGGAGCGGGTGCCAGAGAGGTTGGGGGAATGGCTTTTCGGACAATCCATGAGGCGGTTGTTTCTGTCATCTCTTGACGTCTTCCATCGGCAGGTAGAAATCTGCCTGCAAGGGCGAGCGCTTCTCGAAGACCTTGCGAAGCAGCCCCCCTCGGCTGGCTACTACTCTGGCAAACGCTTCGCGCGGGGATTCGCCAGCAAAGTCCGGGACCTTCGCCTTGAAGTCGTTCGCCCCACACCAATAAGCATTGACAAGCAAGTCCGGCGACAATTCGTTGTGAACGATAATGAGAGAGTCCATCACCTGCTCCAGTGGATAGGGCGCTTCCGACTGCAAACGCCACCAATTGCACATGGCCCGCTCAATCTCGTTGCTGCGCGCCATGTTCAGGAAGTTGGCCGCTTCCTCACCCGCCGGAAGTTTGCCGATGGACTTGTAGCGCGTCTCCAACTCTTCTCGCGTGGTCCCTCCGCGCTCGGCCATCCACGCCTGATACCGGAAGAAGTCATCCGCATTCGACTCGGCAAACGATTCAGCGGCCACAGGCTGCACCGTTTTGGGCGGACGTTCCGCAAGGAAGGCGGACCAGAGATCCTGTGCCGATGCGCCTGGGTGGCGCCGACGAATAAGCCACTCTGGACACGGCGGCTCACAGGGGACCGGCATGTTAGAGCATTCAAAAGCGCTGCCGTCGGTGAAATGTGACACGAAGGACAAGAAAATGTGTTCGCTCCCTTTTGGGATGCTTGCGAGTACGCCGTGGTGAGGAGCCGCAAAGCCTGCCATGACCACCTTCGCGTTGCCCTTGATGCCGACAACATCCGCTCGCTGAAAGCCCAACTGCAACAGGAACTCGACGATGGAACGAGCAGGAGCAGCATCGAGCCAAGCTGCGTCTGTGCTTGGAATAAGCTGAATTCTGAGCGGTTGGGTCTTCGAGCGGACCTCCCGAATATGGTTTCTGAAGTCAGCCGTCGCGGTCTCCGCCTTCTTGCGGAACATGCCTTCAATAAACTTAAGCATAGGATTATGTGTGCGCGTTTTGCGGCCAACAATATTCCCGAACGCCTTTCTCGTTCATCGTTTCCGTTGGCCAGTTTGTTATCATGGTATCGACCATCCCCAAAAAGGCACCGCCGGTCAATGCGAAAAAATTATTTACCAATAGCCCATCCCCCACTCAAGGCAGTTTGGAGAATTTGCCGGTGAAGCCTTCGCGGATGGTGCCGTCGTGGTTGATCAGGGGTTCGGCTTTCTCGACTCGGCCCAGCTCACGGCAGCCGGGGCCCACGCCGTCCAACCCGAGGTCATCCGCCATTTGGTTGGCGTACTCTTGCAGGCGTTTCACGATGTCCGGATGTTGCGCCGCCACGTCGGTGGCTTCGCCGATGTCGGTTTGCAGGTTGTAGAGGAGTTGTTTGTTGAGCTGGAGCTTCCAGGGGCCGGAGCGCACGGCTTGCAGCTTGAAGCCTTGGTAATAATAGAACACTTCATGCGGCGGTTTGGCCCCGGCCTCGCCCGCGAGCACCGGCCAGATGTCCGCTCCGTCCAGCTTGCGGTCGGGGAGTTTGCCGCCCGCCAGTTTGGCGAAGGTGGGCAGGATGTCCATCATGGCGGTGATTTCGTCCGTGGCGGTGCCCGCGGGGATTTTCCCCGGCCACCAGGCGATGGTGCAGACGCGGATACCGCCTTCAAAGGTGCTGCCCTTGCCGCCGCGCAGCGGCAGATTGCACGCGCCCTGGTTGACCGGGCCGCCGTTGTCGCTGGTGAAGAAGACGAGGGTGTTCTGGTCCAGTTTCAGTTCCCGCAGGGTGGCAAACACCTGGCCCACGCTCCAATCCACTTCCTGCGCCCAATCGCCCAGGAGCCCGTTCTCGGATTTGCCCCGGAAGGCCTCGCTGGGATAGTGCGGGAAGTGTACGGCGGAATGCGGCAGGTAGAGGAAGAACGGTTTGCTTTGGTTGTCGCGGATGAATTGCTGCGCCTTCTCGGTGTAACGCTTGACGAGGGTGGTCTGCGCCTCGGCGCGAATGTGCTCAAGGACCTGGTTGTTTTCCACCAGGGCCAGCGGCGGTTGCGCGCCCCGGATGCCCATGTCGTCGTCGTTGGGATTTTTGGCGGCGGCTTTCTTTTTTGGCAGGGGCTGGCCGTAGCTGCTTTTGGTGCCGTCTTCGCCCGGCCCCATGTCGTTGCTGTAGGGCAGCCCGAAGTAATAGTCGAAGCCCCGGTTGCGCGGCAGGAACTCCGGTTGATCTCCCAGGTGCCATTTGCCGATGCAGGCCGTGGCGTAACCGGCGGCCTTGAGGACTTCCGCCACGGTGGCTTCCTTCGGGCTCAGACCCACTTTGCTGACGGGAAACAAGACGTGCGGAATGGGCAGCACGCGCTTGGGATAACAGCCGGTCATGAGCGAGGCGCGCGAGGGGGAACATACCGGCGCGCCGTAATGGCTGGTCAGCTTGCGGCCTTCCTGGGCCATGCGGTCCAGGTTCGGGGTGTGCTGCTTCTTGGCGCCGAACGGGCTGATATCGGCGTAGCCCAGGTCGTCAATGTTGATGAGGACAAAGTTGGGTCTGGCGGCGGGCGTGGCAGCCTGGTCCGCAGCGAGGCAGGCGCCGCTGATACCGATCAATAGGGCAAGGGCTAATAATCGTTTCATAAATTGCATTGAGCTAAGTCTGGCGAAGACTAACGTGCGGGGCTTGGATTTCAAGGCTTATACGTTTTGATGAAGCGTTCAATCTCGGGACGCCTGGGGGCGGAAGGTTGCGCGCCCAGCTTGGTGACGGATAACGCGGCGGCGGCATTGGCGAAACGCACGGCGGCATCCAGGGAGCGGCCCTCCGCCAGCGCCACGGCGAGCGCGCCGTTGAAGATGTCCCCGGCGGCGGTGGTGTCCACGGCCTTGACCTTGAAGCCGGGGATCAGCCGGTAGCCGACCGCGTCCGCCACCAGCGCGCCGCGCGGCCCCAGGGTGAGCACGACGGTCTGGGCGCCTTTGCTGCGCAGTTGGGCGGCGGCCCGCGCGGCGGAGGCGGGGTCTTTCACAGCGATGCCGGTCAGGAGTTCGGCCTCGCTCTCGTTGGGGGTCAGGATGGTGATCTGTCGCAGCAGGCGGTCGGGCAGGGGACGGGCGGGCGCGGGATTTAGAATGACGGTTAATCCCAATTGGGCCGCCAGCTTGGCCGCGGCCTGGACGGTCTTCAGCGGCGTCTCCAGTTGCATGACGCAGACGCGCGCTCCCGCAAAGGCGCTGCGGGCGTCGGTGATGTCCGCCACGGATAATTTCCCGTTGGCACCCGAGGCCACGGCAATGCTGTTCTCGCCATCCTTGGCCACGAAGATCAGCGCCACGCCCGAGGGCGCAGCCTGGTCGCGCAAGACATACTCCACGCCGATGCCGTCGTGGCGAAAACCGGCGATGGCCTGCTCGCCAAACATATCCCCGCCGACGCGCGCCACGAAGGTGACCGCTCCACCGGCCCGGGCCGCGCCCACGGCCTGGTTGGCCCCTTTGCCGCCGGCGGCCGTGAGGAACTCTCCGCCCAGGATGGTTTCCCCCGGTTTGGGAATGTGGTCCAGACGGATGATCATGTCCGTGTTGGAGCTGCCGACGACGATGATGGCTGGTTTGCTCATAAGTTACTCAGCAAAGGCTTGAAGTTCCGCGCAGGAGGAGAAGGCTTGCTTGGGATTGTCCCCTCCCGCCGGTACGCCGATCACGCGGATGGCCGTGGCAGTAAGTGATTGGGCCAGTTTGAGCGTGAAGGTCTGGCCATTCTTGAGCTTGGCATTGTTCGAGGCGGTGGTGGCCGGGTAATCCGTCAGTTCGCCGATGGTTTCCCAAGCGCCATCTTTGGTGCGTTGCACCTGCACCTTTGGTTTTCCCGCGCTGGCATCAAACCATCCGCCGTCGTGGAAGTTCTTGCCATGCGCGAAGACGATGCGGCTGAGTTTGACGGGCTCGGTGAGGGCTACGGCAAACCAGTCTTCCTTGGCGGGCTTGGCATCATAAGTTACCACTGCGCTTTGCGCATCGTCGTCGCAGATGGAGCCATCCATATTGCCCTGACGCGATCGGCTTTCCTGGCCGCCGAGCAGCAGGTTCGCACTCTTGAACTGGGGCAGGGGAAGCCACACTTTGTAACGCCCCCCGGTAACACCGACATCCGCAAAGGGGACCAGGGGAATAGTGATGGCGGCACCGGCCTTCAGGGTGGCGGTGGCTTTGCGGGCGATGGCATTAACCCGGAACACGCGGGCACCGGGCCAGGACCTATAATCTCCCGCTGCCAGTTCCGGGGAGACTTTCAGGGCCGCCAGATCAGCACCCGCCAGGCTGATGGAGTTGATGGTTTGGCCGAGGTCGGCCAGCAAACCCTCATCGGCTGCCAATACGAGTGGTCCGCACAACACCGCGGCTTTGTCCTGGTTCAGGTGGTTCCCGAGGATCACGCGCGGTTCCGAAGGGAAGTTCAGTTCAAGCAGGTCACCCGGTGACCATACGCGGCGGATGGTGGCGTAGCCGTCCGGCCCGATGGTTGGTTCCAGTTTTTGTCCCTCGAACGTGATCGTGGCGGCTCGGCACCAGGCTGGGAGACGGAGTTTAACTGCGAACTTCTTTTTGCCCGTTGGGTTGATTGTGATGCGAATGCGTTCGCTGGCGGGGAATTGGGTTTCCGTAACCAGCGTCACTTCGGTGCCGTTGCGCAATTTGACTGCCGCTTTGCCGGCTTCGTACAGGTTCACCACCACGCCCTCGGCATCGGTGCTGGTGGCAAACGTGGGGATGAGCGACACGCCGCGCGGACCACTGGAGAGACAGCAGTGGCCATCCAGCGTGGCGCTGTACGGCTTCTTGCCTTCCATCTGCACGTAATAACCCCAGGCCGTGCAGTTGGGGTGTTGCGCGCCGAAAAGCTGATTGAGCACTACACGCTCCAACTCTTCGGCAAAGCGGGCCTCGCCCGTGAGCCGCAGCAGTTGGGCGTTGAATTGCAGCCAGGTGACCGTGACGCAGGTTTCTCCCACGTTGTTATTGTTGGGCAGGTCAAAGTCGTCATGGAAATGCTCGCGGTAACTGGCGGTGCCGGTGAGGTAAAGGCGATTGCTTACAATATCCTTCCAGCCGTTCAGGCAGGCATCCAGAATCTGGCGGTCGCCGCCAACGGTGCGGTAATACTCCAGGGCACCATTCAGGCAGGAGATCATCTCATACGCCTTGGCATTGCCCACTTTATCCACGCGCTTGAGTTCCAGCAGCCGGGAGACGATATGCGGCCCGTTCTCCTGTTCCCACGAGCGCAGGATATATTTGCAGAAGTCCAGGTAACGCGTTTCGCCGGTCATTCGGTACAGCAGGACCATCGGCTCCAGCACACTGGTTGGGGCCATCCCGGCATGATGCCCCGCCTTGATGATGTCCCGTTTGCCGGGGGTGTCGCCGAACGTGTTGCAGAGGAGGTCCGCCATGCGGCGGCATACGGGCAACGGTTCCAGGTTGCCGGTGTACTGCATATAAGTCATCAGGCCAAGCAGGTTGTACTTGTGCGCCCAGACGTCCCATTCCGTCCAGCGATCCTTGTCCAGGTAGGTGCCGAGGTAGCCATCGGCTAATTGGCATTTGGAGAGTTCCGCCACGGTGTAATCCAGCTTGGCTCGTAACGCGGGATCGCCGGTGTTCACCCAGGCCAGCGTGGCGGCATGCAGCCATTTGCCCACGTGTTCACCATCCCAGGATTGGCGGCCCGGTCGTTTGCGATAGCCTTCCAGCAGGCGGTCGGTATCAATCTTCACCATCCGGTTGGCCTCGTTGCCGACTATGCGGCTGCCGATCCATCCGCCCAATTGCACGCGATCCGGCACCTGAAAATCCTGTTGGTCAGCCACCGCCGCAGGGAGTTTGTCCGGCAACGGTGACACCGCTGCCGGGAGGAATGTGGTTCCAGTTAAAATGATCGCCAATACGCTGCCAGTCATTCGCTTCATAGTAATAATTGGTGTATGATACGCAGCAGGCTTACATTTGTCGCGATAAATTAGCGTGAGGCAGGTTGTTCAAGCGCATCTGCGAATGAGGAGCGCGGCGAAGATGTTTTCGCCGACTCACGTCAATTCTCTCATCAAGCCACACTGCTATACCGCTCGAACCGGTGTGATTTTGGTGTGGTTTTGGTTTACTTTTTCCACGGCCTGCCTGATTTAATGAAGGAATATCTTTTTTTCCGGGGCAATTTTTAGCACCATTGGGGCGGTATGAATAGTGCCTTATCCATATTGGGACAGCGAACGAAAGAACCGCCCATCTCCTGGCTGATGAAGACGGCCCTGGAGCATCCGGGCATTATTTCGCTGGCCGCCGGGTTCACGGATAACCCGTCGCTGCCGCTGCAGGAGGCGCGCGAGGTGCTGGCGGAAATCCTGTCCAATCCCCAGCGCGGCCAGGCCGCCTTGCAGTACGGCAGCACGGCGGGCGACCCGGAATTGCGCGCGGCCACGGCGGCGTTGATCCGCGCGGCGGATGGCGCTGCGGCGACGGACGCCCGCTATCAGCCCGACCGGCTGCTGCTCACGCACGGCTCGCAGCAATTCCTTTATCTGGTCACTGAGGCGCTGTGCGATTCCGGCGATGTCGTGCTGGTGGAGGATCCCACATATTTCGTTTACCTGGGGATTGCCCAGAGCCACGGGTTGCGCTGCCGCGCCATCCAGATGGAACCGGACGGCATCCGCCTGAAACATCTGGAGACGGTGCTGGATGATCTCAAGCACACCGGGGCCATCAAGCGGCTGAAGTTTCTTTACCTCGTCAGCTATTACCAGAACCCCACGGGCACCACGACTTCCCTGGCGAAGAAGGCGGGCGCGCTGGAGTTGCTGCGGCGCTATGAGAAGGCCGCCGGGCACCCGATCTATCTGCTGGAGGATGCCGCGTATCGCGGGCTGCGCTTCGCCGGGCCGGAAGTCCCCTCCGCCCTGACGGCCGCCAAAACAGCGCGCGTGATTTACACCAGCACGTACAGCAAGCCGTTCGCCACGGGGATCCGCGTCGGCTACGGGCTGTTGCCGCCGGAGCTGGTCGCGCCGGTGCTGCGCATCAAGGGCAACCACGATTTCGGCACCGCCCATCTCCTGCAAAAGGTGCTCGCGGACGCGGTGCGCTCCGGGCGCTACGCCCGGCATCTGGCGGCGCTGCGGATCCGTTACGCCGCCAAGGCTGCCGTCATGAAGCAGGCCCTGGAACGGCATTTCCCCACAGGCGTCGCCTGGGATGAGCCGCAGGGCGGGATGTATTTCTGGGTGCGCACACCGAAGCAGCTCCGTACCGGCCCGAATTCCAAGCTATTCAAACGGGCGGTGGCGGAGAACGTGTTGTACGTGCCGGGGGTTTTCTGCCACGCGGATGATCCCATCCGGAAAAAGCCGGATCACACCCTGCGCCTGAGCTTCGGCAGCGCGAGCGAGGCCGACATCCAGACGGGGATTGAGCGGCTGGGGCGGGCGATGGCTTAATTGGAGCGCGGCGGCAAGGCGGGGTAAGGGGGCCGCGATGCCGCTTTGGATGGGCGCGCCAGGAACCGCGCTGAGCAGCTTGTCAGCGATGACGATGGGATAACAATGTCGTTCCGTACCCCCTCCTGGCCGACCGATTACTGGCAGTCAACCCTGTGGGTTGGGCTGGCTGGTCAATCGACGAGATCAAGGGGATGTCAATTATCCTCGCCAACGTTTACCTAGCTGAGCAGGCGGCATTAAATTCATCCCGGGTGGAACAAAATTGAGAACGCTTCCCACGAGTACCATCGAATGGAACGATCTTATTTCTTCCCGTGCGCCAAGATCCACTCGAAGAGTTTCGGATCACTGTAAGCGGCCGTCCAACTATCGTGACCGGCGTCCGGGAAGATGGTAAGTTCGACGTCGGTGCCAACGCGTTTGAAGGCATCCACCATGCGTTGTGATTCACTCAGCGGCACTACGGGGTCCTTCCCGCCGTGGAAGGCCCGGATGGCCAGCTTCTTGAAGGCGCTTTCTTTGCGCTTGCCGGCCAGCAACACATCAATGGTCTCGCCGCCGCCGCAGATCGGGACGATCGCGGCAAAGCGCTCCGGATATTTGGCGGCCAAGCTCCACGATCCGTAACCGCCCATGCTTAACCCGGTGAGATAAAGGCGGTTCGTGTCCACGTTGTATTTGGCGCAGAGATCATCCAGCAACGCCAGCACGACATCATCCTGCCAGCGCTGATTCGCCGGGCATTGCGGTGAAACCACGATGAAGGGGAAGTTGGTCCCTTGCGCAACCAGTTTGGGCGGGCCGTGCACCGCCACCTTCTGGACGTTCGTACCGCGTTCCCCCGCGCCATGCAGGAAGATCATCAGCGGAAACCCTTGGCGGGCCTTGGCATCGTATTCCTTCGGCAGGTAAAGCAGATAGCGATAGCCGATGGTGCGGGTGATGGTGGTTTCAAATGTCTGGGGGACTTGGGTTCCGGGTTGGGCTTTGGCGCGTTTCATAGGGAACATCAGGGTACACGTGGTTAATCCAATCAGGACCAGCGAGCGATGAGACATGTTTGTCATAGTTTTAGTTTATTACATTAATTTCAGGCGCGGCAAGTCCTGGGAATCCACCAGGCCGACCGGTTCCTGCCGCGCGTTGACCACGACCAGATCGTCAATGGCGCGTTCGTTGAAAATCTTGAGCGCCTCGGCGGCCAGCGCGTTTTCCGTGATATGAATCGGGTTGCGAGTCATCACCGAACTCAACGGCTGGTTGAGCAATTGATCATCCGTAGCCATGCGCCGACGAAAATCGCCATCCGTAAAGATGCCCGCGAGTTTGCCCTTGGCATTGACGACGCTCAGGCTGCCGGATTTGGCGCGCGTCATGATCAGCAGCGCCTCTTTCACGGTCAGATGCTCGGCGGCCACGGGGTTCCGGTCGCCCGTGCGCATGATATCCTTGACGCGCACCAGCAGCGCCCGGCCAATCGCGCCGGAAGGATGGTAGCGGGCGAAATCACTCTGCTTGAACCCGCGCGCATGCAGGACCGCCATGGCCAGCGCGTCGCCCATCACGAGCATCGCGGTGGTGCTGGAGGTGGGCGCCAGATTGAACGGACAGGCTTCCTTGGGCACGCGCACATTCAGGACCACGTCGCTGTGGCCCGCCAGCGAAGATTTGAGATTACCCGTGAAGGCGATCAGCTTCACCGCAAAGCGTTTGATGGCTGGCAGCAAACTTAACATTTCCTCGGTCTCACCCGAATAGCTGAGCGCCAGGATCACATCGCCATCGGCAATGATACCCAGGTCGCCGTGCAGCGCATCCACACTGTTCAAAACCACGGTGGGAGTGCCGGTGCTGGTGAGCGTGGCGGCGATTTTTCGCCCGATGTTGCCGGACTTGCCAATACCCACCACGACAAGTTTGCCACGATTGCGCACGGTGGCGACAAGCAACTCCACGGCTGCATCAAAGGAGGCGTCCAAATGCTGGTTCACCGCCTTGAGGGCAGCGATTTCCACTTCAAAAACCTTGCGAGCCTGGGTCAGGTGTGACATGGCTATTGTCCTTCGGTGATGGGGTACGATCCCAGGACTTTGACAAAGGAGCAGTGCAGGTTCAGTTGCTCGATGGCGCGTGCCACCTTGCGATCGGTCATGTGCCCATCGCAATCCACGAAGAAGAAATACTCCCAGGCTTTGCGTTTGCTGGGGCGCGACTCGATTTTCGTCATGTTCAACTTGTACTGGCGGAAGGGGGTCAGCGCGCGGTGCAGCGCGCCCACCTCATCCCGGATGCTGAACATGATGCTCGTTCGGTCCTTGCCGGTAGCCGGACTGCATTTGCGTCCCAGCACAATGAAGCGGGTCATGTTGACGACGTTATCCTGAATGTCCCGAGCCAGAATTTTCAAATGATATATATCCGCCGCCAGCACGCCCGCGACGGCAGCGGCGTGTTTTTCCTTGGCGGCCAACTCGGCGGAACGTGCGTTGGAGGACGTCTCAATGATTTCCACCCGGGGCAGTTCCCGCTGAATCCATTCGCGGCATTGCGCCAGCGATTGCGGATGCACGTACAGACGCTTGATCTGGTCTTGTTCCACGTTGCTCGCCAGGCACTGCTGGATGGGCATGACAATCTGCGCGACGATCTTGAGATCGCTTTCCACAAACATGTCCAGTGTGTGGGTTACCACTCCTTCCGTGGAATTCTCCACCGGCGCCACTCCATAATCCGCGCGGCCTTTGCTGACCACATTGAACACATCGGAAATGGTTTTGTGCGGCACATAGGTAAGGCTGGCGCCAAAGCGGGCAATGGCGGCCTGGTGCGTAAACGTCCCTTCCGGGCCAAGGTAGGCTACTTCCATCGTCTTTTCCAGCGACAGGGCGCTGGACATGATTTCGCGATAGATGGATTGCAGCGATTCATTGGTGAGCGGCCCATCGTTTTGTTTGCAGACCCGCTGCAGCACGGCGAGTTCACGGTGGGGCGCGTAGATTTCCTCACCGGTTTTATTCTTCACCTCGCCGATGGACAACACATGCCGGGTACGCTCATTCAGCAGTTTGACGAGTTGTGCGTCGAGTTGGTCTATGGCTTTACGGTGTTCCTGGATGCTCATGATACTTCAAACTAAGTTTGTTGGGGTTCTGCCGGAGGCGCGGCAGGGATAGCCTCGTTGGTGGCGGACGGTGCCGCTTCCTGGTGGGGGGATTGGCTGGCTTCCGTCGTTTCGGCGGCCGGTTGGGATGCTGGTGCGGTGGCCAGGTTGAGGTCCGCCGTCAATAACGATTCCGGTTTTTGCACCGGGATGCGCCGCAGTTCATCTGCCGCCGGCAGTTCGGTTAATCCGCGCAGACCAAAATATTCAAGAAATGCCGGGGTGGTGCCGTATAGGGATGGTCGTCCCACTACCTCTGCCCGACCGGTCTGTTCAACCAGCCCGCGTTCCAGCAACGTTTGCATCACCCCATCCACCGCGACACCGCGCACCTGTTCAATTTCCGCGCGGGTTACCGGTTGGCGGTAGGCGATGATTGCCAGCGTCTCCAATCCGGGCTGGGAGAGCCGTGGGGGACGCGTCTTCTGTCCCAGCAAGGTACGCAGCCAGGGAGCGAACTCCGGCAGGCTGACGAATTGCCAAGCCCCAGCCACACAAGCCAGGCGGAAGGTTCGCTTGGCATCCTCATGTTCACGCTGCAATTGTTCCAAAGCGGCTTGGATGTTATCCAGCGGGGTACGCTTGAAGGCGGCGGGGGCGGGTTCTTCAGCCTGCTCGGCAGTGGTCCGCAAGAGATCTCGCAATTCCTGCGGGGTCAGGGGTTTCTGCGATGTAAACAGGATCGCCTCCAGAATGTCTTTAAGTTCCATGGCTTAGTTGAATTGCGGATTCGTCGGCGATACGCTGGCAGTCGGGAGAGCCGGGAGATCAAGAGGCGGTTGTTCCGAGTGCGCGGGAGGCTGCACCTCCACGACCATGGTGGGCGCATGGGCGGTCGCGGGCAGCGTTTCCGTAAGTGGCTTGGGCTTTTCAACGCGCTCCGGCTGGTTGACCGGAATGGACACGGGTTTCGGTGAGGTTTCCGGCCCGGGTTGCTGCGGCGCTTGCGCCAGCTCAATTTCGCCAAATTCCTCCGATTGCACGATCACCACCTGCCGCAACCGCGTCAATTCCAGCACGGCCAAAAACGTGACCACCACCTCGATGCGGCTGGTGGCATTGGCAAATAATTCAGAAAACCTGACGGACGGACGCTCCAGAAGCAGGTTCCGGACGTACTGGATCTTCTCGCTGACCGACCATTTGTCCTCAAAAATTTCGCGCGTATTTTCCCGTTCGCCAAAGCGTTTCAGGATGGTGTTGACCGCGTTTAGTAGGTCAAAAATGGATAATTCACTGCGGGCGGGACCTTTGGGCGTCTCGAACTCTGGCTTGGCCGGCACACGCGCATAGGTATTCTCCTGCGTGAATTCCATGTTCTGCAACTGGGCGGCAGCATCCTTGAACTTCTTATACTCGACTAATTGGCGGATCAATTCCCAACGCGGATCCTCTCCATCCTCCTCAACTTCGGTGGAAACCCGTTGCTCCTTGGGCAGCAACTCCCGGCTTTTGATGTACATCAGAGTGGAGGTCATGACCAGGAATTCGCCCGCGATTTCCAAGTCGAGCATCCGCATTACTTCAATGTATTCGATGAACTGCGTCGCCAGCTTGGTCAGGTTGACCTCATAAATGTCCACCTCCTCCTTCTTGATTAGATACAAGAGGAGGTCCAGCGGCCCTTCAAACACCTCAAATTTTACTTTGTATTCGGACATCCGGCTTTCACCACTAGTGGTTTAACCAGTGGGGTGACAAATCTAGCCGATTTCCAGCCCCTTTGGCAACGTGTAAAAACCTGTCCCAAAAAGCGGTGGTGGGTTCGCGTTTTCTACCGATTAAGCTTGTCTTTTGTGTGAACCTCGGCTAAAATTAAGTTACGCGTCGGTTTCTGAAGGGCTTTGCGCCGGTGTTTGCCATGGAGGGGCTCCAGTGCAGCCGCACCCGACTATCCTGCCGCGTCTTTTTCTTAGTCCAAGAAATCGAACCCAGGCAGTTTATGATATATCCTCAAATCATTCAGGGCGGAATGGGTGTCGCGGTGTCCGGGTGGACGCTGGCGCGTGCCGTTTCGCGAGCAGGTCAACTCGGTGTCGTTTCCGGCACTGCGCTGGCCTTGGTGTTGGCGCGCCGTCTTCAACTGGGTGATCCCGGTGGACCGCTGCGTCGTGCCCTGTCACATTTTCCTTTTCCGCCGATGGCTGATCGCGTTCTTGCGGAGTACTTTATCGAAGGTGGCAAGCTGCCCAAGACGCCGTTTAAAACGGTCGCCATGCCAAACCTGCAACCGCGCGCCACTTTGGTGGAGTTGATCGTGGTGGCCAATTTCGTGGAGGTATTTCTGGCCAGGGAGGGCCATTCCGGCAAGGTTGGCATCAACTTCCTTGAGAAGATTCAACTCCCCACGCTTCCGTCCTTGTTCGGTGCGATGCTGGCTGGCGTGGACTTTATCTTGATGGGTGCCGGCATTCCCCGGGCAATACCCGCCGTGTTGGACTGTTTTGCCAGTGGGGCTCAGGCCCAACTGCGCATGGATGTTTCCGGGGCTGCTGCCGAGGAGTCGTTTTGTTCTACGTTTGTGCCGCGGGACTTTTGTGGCGGCACCGCCCCCGCGCTCAAGCGTCCCTTGTTTCTCGGGATCATCGCTTCGGCGACCTTGGCGTTGACGCTGGCGCGTAAATCCAGCGGGCATGTGGATGGGTTTGTGGTGGAAGGTCCCACGGCGGGTGGGCATAACGCCCCGCCACGTGGTCCGCTCACGCTCAATGCCGGGGGGGAACCGGTCTATGGCGTGCGTGATGTGCCTGATCTGGAGAAAATCCGTGCGTTAGAATTGCCGTTTTGGCTGGCTGGCTCGTATGGCCGGCCTGGCAAACTTGCCGAGGCGCTGGCACAAGGTGCCGCTGGCATACAGGTGGGTACGGCGTTTGCCTTCTGCGAAGAGTCAGACATGGCGCCGGAACTAAAATATCGCACCATTCAGTTGAGCCGCGCCGGACAGATACGCGTGGTTACTGATCCGCGCGCCTCTCCCACCGGGTTTCCCTTCAAAGTGGCGCAGTTGGAAGGAACCCTTTCGGAGGCGTCTGGTTTTGCAGTCCGTGCGCGCGTCTGCGACGTGGGGTACTTGCGGAATCCCTACCGGCGGGCGGATGGGACGGTGGGCTACCGATGCCCGGCGGAACCGGTGGACGCATTTTTACGCAAAGGCGGTAGCTTGGAAGAGACGCAGGGCCGCAAGTGCGTCTGCAACGGATTGTTTGCCACGATCGGGCTTGGCCAGAGTCGCGCGGAAGGCGTGGAGGAGTTGGCATTCGTCACGGCGGGCGACGACCTGACCGGTATCACCAGTTTTCTGCCGCCAGGCTGCAACACCTATACGGCGGGCGACGCAATCAAGTGCTTGTTGGCGCATGGCGAGGAAGTGCCTTTGTCCGAGAAGTCCAGTTGGGACGCCAGTTCAGGGCCTGATCACGCCGCAAACCTTGCGGAAATGGTGACCGTAAATCGAGAGGGTCACGGCCAGCGACAAGAGGGAAGGGCGATGAGTGAACGTCCAGAGGATCAAAGCCCAGTAATGGAAACGTTCGCGGCCCAGGATGCCAAGGCGTAAGTTGGCGTGGACAAAGGCCATGAGATAGCGCCAGTTTACCGAGACGGAGACTTTTGGGGTCCGGTACTCGCGGAGAAAAGTGCGGATGCGTTGGTAATAAGGCCCGGGGGAATAGAGGTGTTCCATGAGGCGCTGGTAGCCCAGACGTAAGGTCTCCGGGTTCATCCGCGAAACAAAGTTGGTCGTTCCATCCCCATTATCGCCGGAGGTGTGGCTGCGCAGGCGTCCTTCGCTATTTAGCCGTTGGTACAGCTTCGTGCCCGGCATGGCTTGCAACATGCCGACCATGGCTGTGACGATTCCGCTTTTTTGAATGAACTCAATCTGCCGTTGAAAAACTGTGGGCGTGTCACTGTCGAATCCGACGATGAACCCGCCCTGCACCTCCAACCCGGCGCGCTGGATGCGTTTTACGTCAGCCACCAAGTCGCGCCCTTGGTTCTGGCGTTTGTTGCATTCGGCCAGACCTGCCGCTTCGGGCGTTTCGATACCGATGAAGACTTGGTTAAAGCCCGCCTCGACCATCAGCCGCATCAGTTCCTCATCGTCGGCGAGGTTGATGGACGCCTCGGTGAAAAACGGCATGCCGTGCCGGCCTTTTTGCCACTGGATCAGCGCGGGCAGCAATTCCTCGCGGAGTACCCGCTTGTTGCCAATAAAATTGTCGTCCACAAAAAAGACCGATCCGCGCCACCCCAGCCGGTAGATGGTGTCCAGCTCGGCAATGATTTGGGCGGTGGTTTTGGTGCGGGGGCGGTGTCCGAACATCGAAGTGATGTTGCAGAACTCGCAGTCGAACGGACAGCCGCGCGAGAATTGAAGGCACATCGAGGCATACCGCTGCATTTCCGCCAGTTCCCATAGCGGCGCCGGGGTCTCATGCAGATTGGGAAACTCGGGCGAGGTGTACACCCGCCGTGCGCAACCGCGCTCGAAGTCATGCAAAAAATCGGGCAAAGTGACCTCGGCCTCGTTCAGCACAAAATGGTCCACGTCGGGGAACTGTTCATGTCCCAAGGTGAACAGCGGTCCACCCGCCACAATCGTTTTGCCTGCGGCGTGACAACGCGCGATCAGGTCCCGGGCAGAGTCTTGCTGGGCGATCATACCGCTAATGAACACTATGTCGGCCCAGGCAATGTCCCGCTCGCGCAACGTTCGCACGTTGACATCTACCAGACGCTTGCCCCACTTGGGTGGCAGCATCGCCGCCACAGTCAGCAGGCCCAACGGCGGGAATGAGGCGCGTCGGCGGATGAATTTCAAGGCGTGTTTGAAACTCCAAAACGTGTCCGGGAACTCCGGATATAACAATAGTACGTTCATCGTATCTTTCTAACCATAAAAATACACTGGGTATCATTATTCGTGCTATGGGGTGTTCACCCCATTGTGATTTTCATCGCTTTCGCTCGCCGTTGGGTTATTGTGACTGATATGACAGGTATTGAAGCGTTGGATGGTATTGTTGACTCACTCAAAGACCAGCATCGGCGGCAGCCCGACACCCGGCCAACGGTTCTGCGATTGCCTTGGGGATTGGCGTATGATCTGGCTAAACTCGGGCGCGCGGAATTGGGCGATTTGGCTGATAAACTTTTGAGCGAAGGGGCCAGCATTTTGGAACGACAGGGTTTCCGGGGCTTCAAAGTGACGATTGATTGGAAAAACCAATATGGCGACGTGATGGCAACGTGACCGTACGGTCCGCCGGGCCAGGGTACCATGGGTGAACCACGTACGGATGCCGCTGAGGACACGGCTGGCTAAGGCTGTGGCCGTTCTTGCAGACCTTGTTGTCTCTGCTGTCTTTGTGCTCTCTATGGTTTATCAGCTTTGATTTTTCTGCAAAAATCAGCCCCCTCAGTCTCATTCTGAAATATGAAGTCTGAGAGTTACGATTCTCCCCTGATTACTGTTTACCGATGACTGTTTTTCCTTTCCCCCAACAGTCCGTTTCCTTTACCTTCCCGCCATGTCTGATCCGGCCACGTTTGAGTCGTTCCAACGCGCGCTGAACCGTCTGGTTGACACGTTCGGCCGGAACCTCGTCGCGTACAAAAGCTCCGCCTATGACGAGGCCAGCCTGCGCCAGGAATTCCTCACGCCCTTCTTTCGCGCCCTGGGCTGGGATGTGGAGAATGATGCCGGGCTGATTCCCCAGCACCGCGAAGTCGAGATCGAGAGCCGTCCCCAGATTGGCGGACGCCAGAAGCGCGCCGACTTCCTGTTCCGCACCCACCCCACCGACCGCTTTGTCTGCGAGGCCAAGAAGCCCGCCGAAGAACTCCACGCCGGTTACGCCTTCCAAGCCAAACGCTATGCCTGGAACAAGGGCCTCCCGCTCGCCGTCCTCACCGACTTCGAGGAGTTCAAAATCTACATCGTCGGCGGACGCCCCTACAAGGACGAGCCCGAGGTCGGCCTCTGGGAGACCTGGCACTACACCCAATACCCGCTCATCGCCCAGCAACTCTGGGACCTGCTCGCCCGCGAGCGCGTCGCCGCCGGCAGCATTGATCAGCTCATTGATTCCCTGCCCAAGAAACCCACGGGCAAGGGCAAAGGCAAGGCCAAACAAGGCTGGCTCATCAAGCCCGACCGCGCCCGCGCCCTCGACACCGATTTCCTCAACTTCCTCGATGAAGCCCGGCGCGAACTCGCCTCCGACCTGCTCCGCCACAACGACCGCGCCGATCTCCTCGAAGGCGCCCAGCTCAACGAATCCGTCCAGCGCATCCTCGACCGCATCCTGTTCCTGCGCATCTGCGAAGACCGCGATATTGACACCGGCTACCCGCTCGACCGCCTCGTCCGCTCCTGGCGTGAGGATGGCCATCCCGATACCGCCCGCACCGCCCGCCAGCAGCCGTTTGAACTCCACGATGAAGAGAGTAGGAGCCGACGTAAGGAGGCTCTAACATCGGCCCCCAAGAATGAGCCTCCTGACGTCGGCACCTACGCTGGCTCTCTATGGCACGCCCTCGTCCGCCACTTCCGCGCGCTGGACCGCCGGCCCCCCTCGCACATTCCCTTCTTCAACGGCAACCTCTTCAAGCCCCATTTCAGCGAGGAACTCCTGGTCAGCGACGAATGGCTGGCCCACTTCCTCGATGAACTGGGCGATGAGGAATCCCCCTACCTCTTCAGCTACATCCCGGTGGAAATCCTCGGCACCATCTACGAGCGGTTCCTCGGCAAAGTCGTCCGCCCGCACGGGCGGGGCGTGACGATTGAAGAAAAGCCGGAAGTCCGCAAAGCCGGGGGCGTCTATTACACCCCGCGCTACATCGTCGAATACATCGTCGCCCAGACCGTCGGCAAACTGCTCGCCGGGCGCAAACCGGAGGACGCCCTCAAAGTCCGCATCCTCGATCCCGCCTGCGGCTCCGGCAGCTTCCTCATCTGCGCCTTTGAGGCCGTCTGCGAGCACTGCCAGCAATGGCTCACCGACCACCTCCACCAATCCGTAGGTGACGAGGTAACGAGTCTCAAACTGGAGGGGAAAGATCAGAGCCTCCTCACGTCGGCTCCTACGGCGGTGGCGTGGCTGAAGAAACACCGCGACTGGTGCTGGCTCGAACCCGGCGCCAACGCCGTCCACCTCACCACCAAGGCCCGCCGCCGCATCCTCCGCGAGACCATCCACGGCGTGGACCTGGACCCGCAGGCCGTGGAAGTCACCCAGCTCTCCCTCTACCTCAAGATGCTGGAGAACGAGAACCGCACCACCCTGGCCCATGAGCGCAGCCTCTTCGGCAGCGATGAAGCCCTGCTGCCGCCCCTGCAAGACAACATCAAATGCGGTAACTCCCTCATTGCCTCCGATTTCTCGATGATCCCCGAGAACCTCGTGCGCGTGCATGCCTTCGACTGGCCCGTCCAATTCCCCGCCATCATGAAGGTCGGTGGATTTGATGCGGTCATCGGAAATCCGCCTTACCGCAGCTTGCTACTAGGAAAAAAACAGAAATCGGAAACAGACGACACTATCGAATATTACCAATCCAAGTATCCAAGTGCGGCCGTCTATAAAATGAATTTGTTCGGACTGTTCATGGAATACTCGACAGCGCTACTGCGGAAGGGCGGTCAATTTTCATTTATTATACCGAATCTTTTCTTTACAACCCATTATTTCCGCGACCTCAGGCATTTTATGCTGGGAACAGGCAGTTTCAGCGCGGTCTTTGACCTGCGATTTAAGGTCTTCGAC
Source organism: Verrucomicrobiota bacterium (assembly GCA_037139415.1). Lineage (NCBI taxonomy): Bacteria > Pseudomonadati > Verrucomicrobiota > Verrucomicrobiota bacterium. The sequence goes on from JBAXGN010000044.1 coordinate 19,001, forward strand.
GAAGCGGAAATGGGAGGAAACGGGATTTTTGTTTTTAGCAAGTTGGTAGAAGCGCCGGTGATGGAGATTCGCGTCGCTGAGTCAAAGGAGCATTTCATATTACCTGTGAGTCGCCACTTGCCAACAACCTCATTGCGGTCAGATCCAGACCTCAATTTGCTGGCTTCCATGGGCGGTGGGACCGTGATGGCGCGTGTTCGCTCCCTTCCATTCATCACAATCGATAAAGCGTGCATTATTTATCAGGGAATTATTACGGGCGATAACAGCGTATTCCTTTCAGACACGCAACAAGGTGCAAAATGGCAAAGAATTTTGCGAGGCCGTGACATTGATCGTTATGCAAAAGAATTTGGAGGCATGTTTGTCTTCTATGAACCCAAAAAACTATGGAGCAACACAAACCCAGAAATGTTCAAATCGCCAGAGAAGCTAATCAGCAGACAGACCAGTGATCGGTTAGTCGCGACCTATGATAACGAAGGTTACTTTTCATTGGACAGCACGCATGTTATCCAGCTCAAGAACCCGCTCTTTTCTATTAAATATCTCTTGGGAATTTACAATTCTCGATTGCTCAACTTCCTGTATTCAGAAAAAGTTCAGGAAGGAGGCCGTGCTTTTGCCCAAGTGAAGGTTGTAAATTTGAAACCTTTGCCAATCCGACTTCTCGACCTTTGCAAACCCGCCGACAAAGCACAGCACGACAAGTTGGTTGGCTTGGTGGACAAGATGCTGGCGTTGACACCACAGTTGCGTGCGGCCAAGACGGACGCCGAGCGGGAGACATTGCAAAACGCCATCACCGCCACGGATCAGCAGATTGATGCGCTGGTGTATGAGTTGTACGGCCTCACCCCGGCGGAAATCGCACTGGTGGAGGGCGGCCAATAACCCCGTAGGAGACGACGCAAGGAGACTCAAATATGAATTCCATGAATGCCCGCAACCAGCCAAAAAGTTTGAGTCTCGTTCGCCCGACACCTACTGACGATACCGCGCTGGCGGGCCGCGCGACAATGTCGTTTCCGGCCCCGTTACAACTCTTGCTGGCGAATGGCGCGTAGCGTATTCTGCTGGGCCACCAAATGGACCTGTTGCTCCGCCGAGGTGTCCGGGTGGGATAACTGGGTAATGATAAGGTTATGTTGACGTTTAATGTACTCATCCCGCAGGCGGATCACGACGTCGCGCATTTGCTTCTCAGGCTCGGGAATGGGACGCTCTTCCGTCACGGATTCGGTGATGAGCTGTTTCAACTCCGGTTCCTCGAGGTCACTTAGAAATGAAGGGATGCTGACCCAGCTCTCGTTGTAGTAATACGCCATGCGCAACGCGTAGAGGCGGCGCACGGTTTCGTGCTGCAACCATTGCACATCCATGCGCTGCGCCACCCAGGGCACGAGGTCATCCGCCAGCAAGAGCAACCGCAAGAACCAGAATTCGAGTGGCGTCGGGCGCTCGGCTGGCGGCGTGTCCGGCAGGTGGTCTTCCGTGTATTCGGCGGATTCGTTGTGCGTCGGAGCGGGAGCTTTCCTGAATTCCATCCGCACTGCTTCTGGGGAGACCCCTAGGCGGTAGGCGGTCTTTTGGGCATAGATATCCAGCAGCACCTGATTGCCGGTTTTGTTGACCGCCAGCGCCATGTCGTGCAAAACAGCCAGCCGACCCCGATCGGTGGCGATCTCATTGGTGGCGCAAAGGCGGCTCAGATAGTAATCAAAAAAGCCTTCCGCGTGCTGGATGATTTCCTGAAAGGCCGCGCCGCCATGAGCTTTGATGAAGCTATCGGGATCATGCGGAGCGGGGACCACGGCCACCCGGATGGCGAGGCCAGAATTCAGCAGGCTGTCCAACACCCGCACCGCCGCCTTCTGGCCGGCGTTGTCCGAATCAAAACAGAGGATGACTTCGTTGACATAGCGTTTCAGGATGCGGGCATGTTCGTTGGTGAACGCCGTGCCCTGGGGGGCCACCATGTTTTGGGTGCCGGACATGTAGCAGGCAATCAAATCCAGTTGGCCTTCACAAATGATGGCGAACCCTTTTTCCAGGATCGCGCGTTTGGCCTTGTCCAGACCATAGAAGACTTTGCCTTTGGTGAAGATGGCGGTTTCGGGGGAGTTGACGTATTTGGCGGTCTTTTCATCACCGCTCAAGACGCGTCCGCTGAAGGCAACCACCCGCCCCTGTTCATCGCAGATGGGGAACATTAAACGTCCGCGAAAACGGTCATAATACCCCTCACTGCCTTCCCGCTTGATGATCAGGCCGGCCTGCTCCATGATTTCCAGGCTGAACCCTTTGCTCTTGGCCCAGTTGACGGTGTCATCCCACAGGTCCGGGGCGTAGCCCAGGCGGAATAACTTCACTGCCTCGGGCGAGACCTGGCGTTTCGCAAGGTAATCGCGGGCGATTTGCGCCGAGGCCTCATTGCCCAAAGCGTTTTGCCAGCGTTGCGCAATTTGGTCATGGATTTGCAGCAGGGTTTCCTTGAGTTCCCGCGCCTGTTTTTGGCCGGGCTGGGCATCGTACTCAATGACGATATGAGCGCGTTCCGCCAGTCGGCGCACGGCCTCGCCAAAGCCGACGCTTTCGTATTCCTGAACGAACGTGAAGACATCGCCGCCTTTATGGCAGCCGAAACAGTGAAAGGTCTGCCGATGCTGGTTGACGTGAAAACTGGGAGATTTTTCCCGGTGGAACGGACAGAGGGCGCGATGATTTGCCCCAGCGCGTTTGAGGGGCACATAACCGCCGATCACCTCCACGATGTCACTCGCAGCGCGGATTTGTTCCAGAACATTCGGCGAAACAAGGCCCGACATGACTTTAGCCAGTTAAAAAGGCGCGGTGCGGGAAGCGAACCCTACTTGCCAATGATTTGGTTGATGAGGTTTTCCTTTTGTTGCGCCTCCGTTGCTCTGGGGGTGGTCACCGCCTCCCCCTCCGCAGCTTTTGGGATCAGCACATAGTCCAGGTAAGCCCCCAAATGTTTTCCCGCAAATGAATCAGCGAAGATAGTTTGTTGAATTTCACCGAGGGTGGGAAAGGAAATGTTGCCAAACGCATCGGATTGCAGCTTGGCGGTTTTGGCCCGTTCATGTTCGGTGATCAAGGGAGCGTGAATGACGGAGATGACCACCACCAGGATGCACAAAAAGCGGATGATGCCGGACATCATTCCCAGCGGATATTCCATGCTGCCAAAGAAATCGCACTGGGCGATGCGATCGCGCAGCGCCGTTTTGATCATGTAGATGATAAACAGAATCACGCAGCCGGTGGCCAGGTAGGCGATGATGTTGGACCACATGAGACTAAGGGTGGAAAGGCGGGCCACCTCTTTGCCATAGCTTCGGCAGACATAGGCGCCAGCAAAGACGAAACCGAGCCAGGCAACCAGATCCAAGAATTCCTGGGACATGCCGCGCCGACGGCCGCGGACCAACCCAACCACCGCCACGACGATCACCACGAAATCAAACAGCGTTACTGGGAATCCGTTACTCATAGTTATGTTGGCGGCAATATAAGCCATGGCGGGGCAAAGTTCAATGTAATAAATGGTTACGCGATTTTCCGCTCCACCCCAAGTTTGCCAATGAGCAGAAATACCAGCAGCAGCGCCAAGGGGTACAGTCCGGCGCAGGCCAGGAAGATGGGGGTGAAGCCATACACGTCCACCACGCTGCCGATGTAGAGTTGCGACAATGCGCTGACCCAGGAACCCAGCGCGCCGCCCAAGCCGGTCACGGTGGCGACGGAGTTTTTGGGGAAGACTTCCGCCGGAAGCGTGATGTTGCTCCAGCCGCCATGACAGAACGTCATGCCCGCGACGAGCATCAGGGCCAGGGTGGGGTTGGCAATCTGCGTGGTCGCCAAACAAAATAGGAACAGCAGACCGGTCATCAATCCCATCGTGCTTTTGCGTGCGGTGTCCAATTCCCAGCCGCGGTTGATCAGTAACCGTGGAATCACTCCGCTGCACACGTTGCCCAGTGCGGCGGCGGCAAAGGGTATCCAGACAAACATCCCGATTTGTTTCAGGTCGAAGCCGTGCCGTTTTTGGAAATAGAGCGGAATCCAGAACAGCAGGAAATAGCTGATCGGGTCCGTCAACGCGCGCACGAGGATGCAGCCCCAGGTTTCGCGCATGCGCAGCAGTTTCGCCAACGGGGCAGGGCGTTCGACAGTAGCGTCTTCGCGTTGGCCGTCCAGGATCAGGGTGCGTTCTGCTTCGGTCAGGTTCGGGTGATGTTTGGGCAGTTTGAAGAGCAACGCCCACGCGGCCAGCCAGACAAACCCGAGGGCACCGGTGACGAGAAAGCCCGCCCGCCAACCCCATTGCATGGCGATGACGGAGACAATGGGGGCTGCCGCCATTGAACCAAAGGCGGTGCCGGCGTTGAAGATGCCAATGGCCAGGGCGCGATCCCGCATCGGGAACCATTCGGCAACGGCACGCACGCCGCCAGTGAAGCTACCCGGTTCAAATACACCAAGCAGGAACCGGAAAAACGAGAACTGCCCCACCGTGGCGGCGAAAACATGGAGCATGTTGGCCAGCGACCAACCGGAAACGAAGACCATGAACCCGCGGCGGGTACCGATGTAATCAATGACGCGCCCGCTGACGGCGTACATCACGCCGTAGCTGGTGAGGAACCAGGCATTGATGGCACCGTAGCTGGCATTGGTGAGGCCGAGATCGTCCTTGATGGTGCCGATGAGCACCGAGAGCGTCTGGCGATCCAGATAGTTCAAGGCGGACGCCAGGCAGAGCAGGAATGCGATGTACCAGCGTAGCCCTTTGATTTTCATAAGTATTGTTGTGGATTCATTAGTCCGAATGGTTTTCCAAGTCAATGGAAAGTCTGAAATTCTTGACACTGTGGGGGCGCCGGTTCATCGTGCTGCCATGCCGCACAAACGCAGTGCAACACGTGCCGGAGTCGCAGGGCAAGGGTCAGCTATGGTGACTGGGTGGTGGCTTTTGGCCCGTTGCAGACCATCTGTCGGCACGATGAAATCATAAACCGCTTATGCCTACCGCAATCATTCTCCTGAAAATAGATCCCAAGAAAGTCACCGGCACCGCCGAGAAGCTTTTGGATATTCACGCGGTAACGGATGTGTATTCCGTATCCGGACGGCACGATCTGTTGGTGATCATTAAGTGCGACTCCATTGACCTGATAGAGTCCGCCATCACCGACCATTTGCTGAAGACCGATGGCATCATTGAAAGCGAAACGATGTTCGCTTTCCGCAGCTACGACAAGCGGGAGGGCGGACGCGCCATAGACGTGGATTGAGAACCGGAACTGAATTTAAACCAACCATGAAATTTTTCACCGGCATTGGATTACTCGTTGCGCTCACCATTGCTCAAGCAAGCGCGGCGGATGTTTTTGAACAGAACCGTCAGCTTGGGCGGGGCGTCAATATTATCGGTTACGATCCGCTGTGGAAATCCCAGGAGCAGGCCCGGTTCCAGGCCAAGCATTTCCGGTTGCTCAAGGAAGCGGGGTTTAATTCGGTGCGTGTCAATCTGCACCCGTTCCGCTCCATGGATGCGGATAAAGGCTTGGCATTGCGGGAATCCTGGCTCAAAACGCTGGACTGGGTGGTTCAAAACGCCACAAACCAGGGATTAATGGTCATCCTGGACTTGCATGAGTTTAATACCATGGGGGCTGATCCAGAGGCTAATAAAGAGAAATTTCTGGCCTTCTGGCGACAGCTTTCGGCGCACTGTCAATCTGCCTCGGACCAAGTGGTGTTTGAAATCCTGAATGAACCCTCCAAGAAGCTCACGCCGGCATTGTGGAACGAATATTGGCGCGAAGCGCTGGCGATTATTCGTAAATCCCATCCCATGCGGACCGTCATTATCGGGCCGTCGTTTTGGAATTCCATTGATCACCTGAAGGAGTTGGAATTACCGTCGGATGACCGCCATCTCATTGTGACGGTTCACTATTACAAGCCGATGGAGTTCACGCATCAGGGCGCGGCGTGGTCATCGCACAAGGAGAAAAAGGATATTACCTGGTCCGGGACGGAAGCGCAACGCCAGGCAGTGACGAATGACTTCGCCAAAGCCGTTGCGTGGGCCAAGGAGCGCAATCGCCCCCTCTTTCTCGGCGAGTTTGGCGCTTATGATACGGCACCGACGGCGTCGCGCGTTTGTTATACGGATGCGGTGGCGCGCACGGCGGAATCCCTGGGCTGGAGTTGGGCGTACTGGCAGTTCGACAGCGACTTTATCCTGTACGACATCAAGCAGGACGCTTGGGTTGAACCGATTTTACGGGCACTGGTGCCGGTTCGGCGGTGAGCATGAACAGATAAACCGCGTTGTGTGGAATCACACATTATGAGTGAAAAACACGAACAACAAGTAGAGTGGGGACCGTGTTGTTTTTGTGGTGAGGATATCGCCAAGACAGAGATTGATCCGTGCCGAGTAACCGTTGAGACGGTGCAGGGCGGGTGGCAGGTATGGGTTTGTCATGCCGAATGTTTCCGGTCTCGCATTACAACCAAGCCGGAGATTGATTTATCGCCTGCACATTTTTAACTGAGGAGATTACACCGCCTCACTTTTTATCCACTTCACGATTTGTTCAGCGGCAACTTTCGGGGCTGAGCCCAGGATGTTGTGTTCGGCCATCCATACGACGCGTGTTCCTTTGAAGGTTTTGCACCTCCGTTTCAACCAAAGCAGCACGGGAACCCATGGTACGATAAAGTCCCAGAAACCGGTCAAATAATAAACTGGAAGTTGGGTGTGCGAGGCGACCGATCGCGGGTCGCTGCCTAGAATCAGGTCGTAACGGTTCTGAATGACCGCCTGGTCACCCGGGGTGCCGCGATTCACCAGGAATTCATCCAGGCTGCCTTGCATTACGGGATTGTTCCGATGCCGCCAGCGCATGAATTTCACATAGGCCCGCAAGGTCAGGCTGATGTTTTGCAACGTCAGTTTTCGTTGCATGGCGCGCACCAGAACCACGCCCAAGGGCAGGGGATAACGCACAAAACCACCGGCGAGAATGATGCCTTGTGGCGCAAAACCGCTTTTGCCCAATGCCTGTTTTGCCTGGGAGCGGGCCGTGAGCCACCAAGCCACTTGCGAGCCAAAGGATTCCCCGAGCAACCAGCCGGTCATGATGCCTTTGGCCAGCAAGGCCGCTTCGACATGGCGCGCGTAGTCTGGTAAATCCCAGCGCTGTAGCGGGTAGGTCATTTCCACCAAGCGCACTTGGCTGGCGATTGCCTGTCGAAATGCCTGCGCCAGCGTCCAATCCCCGTGCATGCCGGGACAATAGATCAAAGTCGGCAAACTGGCATCGCCTTGAATCCGTACTTGCAATGTATCCGTCATGCTCATGACCGGCCCCCATCCCTCCCGTAGGTGCCGATGTAAGGAGGCTCACTAATTTTCCCCAGAATCCGCCCCGGCGATGTCTCGGTAACGCTCATGATGGCCCTATTTCGCCTCCTCAATGACCTTTTGCAACTCCCGGTGGTTCACTTTGCCGGTGCCCAGCTTGGGAATCTCGCGCAGGAAGCGCACTTCGCGTGGAATGCTCAGGTTCGGCAGGCCTTTGGTTTGCAAGGTCGTGCGGATTTCTTCCAAGGTCAGCCGCTGATCATTGGAAACCGCGATGAGTGCCTCGCCTTTGTCGGGATCGGGCCGGCTGATGATGGCCACTTGGTGTCGCAGACCGTACTGCGGGAAGGCTCCGGCCAACGCTTCTTCCACGGCGGTGAGGCTCACCATTTCACCGCTGATTTTGGCAAAGCGTTTCATCCGGCCCTGGATGAATACGAAGTTTTCCGGGTCTACTTTGACAATATCGCCGGTGTCATACCAGCCGCCCAAGGCTTTGAACGTGGCGTTGGCATCCGCATTTAAATAACCTTTCATTACGTTGGGGCCGCGCACGTGCAGACGCCCGCCTTCCGCCACGCCATCCACGGGTTCGAGCCGGTATTCGATGCCAGGCAGCAATCTTCCCGCCGATCCGAATTTCGCCAGAATCGGGGTATTGACGCTGATGACCGGGCTGCATTCCGTCGCGCCGTAACCTTCCAGAATGCGCACGCCAAACCGTCGCATGTACAAACTGGCGGTGGCTTCCTGCACTTTTTCCGCCCCGGCAAACAGGAGGCGCAATTTGTAAAAGTCATACGGGTGTGCTTTGCGTGCATAACCGTTGAGGAAGGTATTGGTGGCCAGCATCACCGTGCATTCCCGGTCGTAAAACGCCTCCGGCACCACGCGGTAATGCAACGGTGATGGATAGAGAAACACGAACATCCCGCGCACCAGCGGCAGCAGGAGACCGGCGGACAGGCCAAAGCTGTGGAACAAGGGCAGGGCGCTGAAGAAACGCTCGGCATCGGTCATGTCCGACATGATCAGCATCTGACGCAGGTTGGCCAGGAGGTTAGCATGGGTGAGTTCCACGCCTTTGGGAATGCCTTCCGAGCCGCTGGTGAACAGGACGACGGCGGTAGCTTGCGGGTCGGATACAGCCAGCGGCCAGGATTGCGAAAACAGGGTGTGCTTTGCCAGGGTTAACAGGCGGGTGGCGTTGCTGATGGCGGCGCGCACGTCTTCCAGGTAAATCAGTTCAATCCCCGCGGCGGTCAGCGTTTCCAGCTTCAGTTTGGCTTTCGTGACAAAGGCGCGCGAGGTGATGATGTGCTTTAAGCCCGCCAATTGCGCGCAGCTCAGCATGATCACCGGGCCGGTGGAATAGTTAAGGATCGCCGGAACTTTCCCAGCCAGCCAGAGGCTCATCAGCACCACCGGGTTGGCGTTGGCATTGGGCAAGAGGACGCCGATGCGCTGACCGGGTTCCGCGCCGAGTTGCTTCAGCCAGTGCTGATGCAACACATCCGCGCCCACCATGAACCGGCGGTACGTGAGGGATTGCAGTGTGAAATCCTGCATGATGCAAAAATCCGGCCGCCGCGCCGCCATGCTGACAATGGCCAGCGGGATGGTGCGTGCGCCGTGTTCCATTTCCACCTGGAATTGCTGGTGCATGAGGCGATCATGCAGCCACGCGGTCAACTGTTGGCGCGCTTGGGCCGTGCTTTCGCACGTCAACTTCGGCGGCGTCAGCACTTCGCTATAATGCGCGCTTACCGGGGTGAACCAGCGCTTCCAGCCGTAGTGGCGCGCCCAGTGGATGCGCTCTGCGCCGCGCAGGTAGCAGGTGATGACCTTGGCGTGGGTCTTAAACAGGAGGAACCCGGTGCCTTCGTAGATTTTCATCAGCGACCCGGTGCGCGACATCCGGCCTTCGGCGAACAATACCAGGCGACCGCCGCCTTGCAGATGCTCGGCCATGCGCTTGACGGCGTAGGGGGAGGCGGTGTCAATCGGGAACGTGTGGCTGTTAATCATCACCAGCCGATGCAACCAGGAGGTTTGCGCCGTGGTGGAGGAAGTGACAAATTTCCAATCCCCATCCAGGTGCGCCAGCAGAAACAACCAGTCCAGCCACGACTGATGGTTCGGCAACAACAGCACCGGGCCGGGGGTTTTCAGCACCTCCGTGTTGAACGCTTTGAAACGGTAGAAAAACCAGAGAAATATCCGGGCGACGAGTTTCATGGCTTCAGGATTGGTTGGTTACGTTGGCGGGTTTGAGGGCCGGCATTTTCAGCAGGGCGATGATCACCGCGCTGACCAGCGCCAGCGCCATGAAATTCACTGAGGCGGTGGAGCCGAGATTGGACAACAGGATCACGCAGCCGCCGCCAATGATCATGGACAGGTTGTCAATGAGGTTCTGGACGGCGATGGTTTTGCCGAGTTTATGCGGGTCGCTTTCACATTGCAGCGCGGCATTCAGCGGAATCAGGAACAGCCCGCCAAAGACGCCGGTAATGATCAGGCCGGTGATTGTCAGCAGCTCCGGCGTGGCCTGGTGAACAAATCCCAGCGCGGCGATGAACAGGGCCATCACCCAACCGTAGATGCGCACCGCCCGCAGGTCGCCGATCTTGTGCAAATGCCCGACGATCATGCTGCCGCCGATGATGCCCACCGCCAGCCACAGGCTGAGCAGGGAGACCTTGGTGTTGCTCGTCAAGCCCAGCTCCCGCAAGCCCCAGGATTGGAAGTTACTCTTCATGACGGAGCCGCTGACCCAGAACAAGCCGGTCCCGAGCAGCATGCGGCTCAGGCGCGGATGCCGGAACAGGCTCATGGCGTGCTGGCTAAATTCCCGGATGCTGGCGCGTACGCAGATATCCGGATTGCACGGCGTCTTGGACATGAACAGGGTGAGCACCAGGGAAAGCGCATAGACGATGAACACCGCGCTGTACCCGACGCCCGCCGAATAATGATCCGTCATCCACGCGCCAAAGATGATGCCCGTCAGAATGGCGACGATGGTCAGCATCTCCACCGTGCCGTTCGCCTTCACCAGCCGCTCGGCGGGCAGAATCTCCGGCAGCACGCCGTACTTGGCCGGTGAGAACACGCACGCCCCCACGCCGATCAGGAAGTAGCCCGCCGCCTGCCAGGGGCCGCTGGAGGTCAGACTCACCGAGCCGACCAGCACGCCGATGATCTTGATGACATTGCCGCCAAACAGCCAGCGAGTCTTGGGGAAGCGGTCGTTCAGGAAGCCCGCCGCCGGCGCCAGTACCACGTACGCGGCGTAAAACATGCAGGCGTAAAACGCGTTGGCGCTATTCACATGCTGTTCGGTGATCACCCCCTGCTTTTGTTGGGCGGTCAGCGGACCAATGATCAGCCAAAGGAACATCTGGTCGCCAAACGCGCCCAGGAATTGGCTGATCAGCACAAGCGGATAATTGAATCGGTTTTGCATGAATACGATTATATCGGGTGGATACGTGAGTGGCGGCAAACCTTAAACGGCCGGGCCGATTGTTTCAGCCAATTGTTCCGCATTGGAGCTGACTTTCGTCAGCTCCGCCGCCAGCTTGCAGGCGCGGGCCGCTGGGAGGTCGCCCCAGACCGCCTCGGCCGCCGCATAATAGTGTGGCAGGATGTCCTGCACCAGTTTGCGCCCGGCGGTGGTGAGCACCACGCGGTAGGCGCGCCGGTCGTCCGCCAGATCGCGGCGTTGCACCAGCTTGCGTGCCTCCAGCCGGTCGATCAATCCCGTCACATTGGAGCGGTGCATGATTAATCGGCGGCTGAGTTCCACCTGCGAAACCCCCTCGGGCTGGCTGTCGAGCAGATTCAGGATGTTGAATTGGCTGGGGGTGAGGTCCCAGCGGACAAAAAACAGGCGGCTGGCGTTCCACACCGTTTCCGCGGTGTGCAACAGGCCCAAAAGCGCTTCGTAGCGCGGCCCCGGCTGTGGCAATGGTTGCAACATGGGGTTATGTCTAACCTATCATTGTTTAGATGTCAACTAAAGTTTGGGATTATTTTCGACCCGGGTCTGGTTGCGTTCCCGCGGCGGGTGTTTTCCCTGGCGCTCCCAAATCCTTCGGCCAGCCGCCTTGGTCGGTCAGGTGCGTAGCGGCAGGGTGGCAATGAGGGTGGTGCGGGTCTTCGTGGATTTGATTTCCAACTGCCCATGGAAGAATTTCAGGCGTTCGCGCATGCCGGAGATGCCGACGCCGTAGCGGGCAGATTCGGATTCCAACGCGTGCAGCTTGTCTTTGGGGATGCCGCAGCCGGCATCCTGGACTTCCAGCCGCACGGCCCGCTCTTCGCGCAGGAGCCGGATGGTGGCGGAGAGGCTGCCGGAATGCCGGTGAATGTTGGTCAAAGCTTCCTGGAGCACTCGGAACAGGGGCTTTTCATGTTCCTTGGTCAGCCCGCTGAGTTTATTGGGCAAATCCAGAGTGAGTTGGATGCCGCTGCGGTGGCCAAATTCGGTGGCGAAGTCCCGGATGGCACCCAGCAGGCCGAAGTGTTCCAGTTGCGGCGGATGCAGCAGGAAGCTGAGGGTGCGGATTTCGGCAATGCTTTGCTTGGTGATCTCCATGCATTCATCCAACCGATCCTCGCTGCCGGGGCTAGCGGTTTTGGCGTGGTTGCGCAGGGAGCTGAGGCTGAGCAGCAGGCCCACCAGGCGCTGGGCGGTGGAGTCGTGGAGGTCCAGTGCGATGCTTCGGCGCTCGGCGTCCTGGGTGCGGAGGAGTTGCTGGGAGAGCTTCTGGAGTTGGGCCTCGGTCTGCTTGAGGGTGGTGATGTCGTGCGAGACGGTGGAAATAATCTCCACTTCACCGCCGGGCGATTTATGGACCAACAACACCATGAGGACCGGAATTTCCCGCCCGTCTTTGTTCAGGAAGGCGCATTCGCCGGTCCAGACGCCGTCGCGGGTGGCCGCCGGGATGGCTACCTCGCGCATTAAAGTGTTGGCCCACTCCGGGTGTACATTGCCTATTTTGTAACCAGCCAGGTCTTCCTCCACGCCAATGCCGACCATCTTCCGACCGGCGGGATTGATGTAGATGATTTGGGTGGTTTTAGCATCGGCGAAGCCCACGAAATCCGGGGTCGCACCCAGGATGGCCAGCAGGCGCTTATGGGTAAGCTCCAGTTGTTTGCGCTCGGTGATGTCAATGGTGTAGCCCGCGAGCAGTTGTTGGCCGCCCAATCGGATGGGGAATTTGATGGAGGTGAAGTTGCGGCCGTTGAGGTCTTCATCCAATTTGAGGATTTTGCCTTGGGAAACGACGGTCCAGTCATCGGCGGTAATTTTGGCGGCGAAGTCGGCGGGGAAGAGGTCGGCCATGGTCATGCCAACCATCGCAGAGCCCGGGATCCCGACCATGTCCTTGAAGTTCTCGCTGGCTTTGAGGATGCGGCTTTGGGTGGGCGTCACTTCCTTGATGTAGGCGTGAATGGGGGAGTGCTTGATGAAGAGGCTGAGCAGTTCATTGGTCTCCCGCAATTCCTCCTCGGCCCGCTTGTGCTCGGTGATGACTTCAATCCCGGCGATAAACTCGTCGGGCGTCAAACGGGATGCCGAAACCCGGTACCACGTCTTCAGGGACTGGATAAATATCTCAAACCGTTCGGGTTTGCCGGTGGCGGTCACGCGCCCATAAATCTCGAACAATTCGGGATTGGACTCCCGGATGCCAGGGATAACTTCGGTGACCTTTTTTTCGAGGACCTGCTTTGACGCCCCAATCAGAGTTTCATAGGCGCGGTTGACGGTCAGGTAGGTGAAATCCACGGGGCGGCCCTTGGCATCGCGGTGAAGCCGGCAATGGGCAAGCCCATTCGGCATGTTTTCGAACAGGGAACGATAGAGTAGGTTGCTGGCTCGCAATTCCTCTTGCTGCATCTCCAATTCAACCTTATGGACCTGGAGTTCATGCACCGTTCGCAGGGCATTCGCGCGCGTCAGCGGCGCCGGGCGTTTTTTGGCAGCGGCCTTGACCCTGGCCTCCGCTTGGCGGCGCAGGCTGGCTGGCTTACTGCTTTTAGGAGCGTGACTCACGGGAATAGGTTTGCCGCTTTATCAGTAGTGCGTCAAGGCGCAAGTGAAACCGGACGCAACCGCCTTCAGGATTGCTGGTGCAAGGCGGGGCGGGTGATGGAGATTTATTGGGAACCACCCCTCACCCGGTCCGCTGAAGAGTGACGATTATAATTCTCGCAAACGCCCGCTCCCCTCGGAGGCTTTCGCGTCAGCATAACCCCGTAGCGGGAAAACTGGAGCGTCAGCCCACCGTGGGCGAAAACCACCCTTTCGGAGTCAAATTTCAGGTTTTCAGACACTGATTTCTCCTTTTCGGACGGATTTGTTTGATCTCATGCCTGGCACTATGGATTGGACTTAACAGGAATTTGATTTATTGATACATACTCCTTCGTATTCGTACTAAATGTCAGTTAATCAATGTCACTGTCCATTCATCCAGACTCCAATTCCTTATTCACAGATGTTAAATCCTGATTAGCAGATGCATATTCTTTTGTTACTGACGTGATTTGTTTCATTTTATTGTATCAATATTTAGTTTCAAACAGCATTACTTTTGTTTTCATAAAACAAAGTTTTATGACATGCATCGTATGTTTTGAAATATGGAGCAGGTTTATTTTTACAAAGGCCTTTGTAAAAATGCTTTTGGCCTTTGTAAGCAAGGAAATCATGTATTTCAAATAGGAATTCAGGCGTGTCTGACATGTTTAAAGTATTATCTGTTAGTAAGTTGTGACTTTATGTCTTTTATGGTTGATAGTGGGTTTGGTGCTTTATTATTATTTCCCAATAATATGGCAAATTTGAAGGGTTTTGGCATCGGTTTACCATGAAATGGATGGTTCCAGGGTGTTCCTGGGGTGGTTTGTGGTGTCGGCTCTTCGCAGCGCATCGGTAATTATGAAGCTTGTTAAGACTAGTCAGTATGCCCGGCTGAGCCGCCTGAATCTTTTGGCGGAAGCGAACCGAATCAAGCAGGCGGTGGCCAGTGTCCCCAAGTATGCCAGCCTGGCGGATAAGTTGGCCGCGTTGGGCGGGAAGATCGCCGTCAGCGCCGCCAATCAGGCGTTGCGCGATGAGAAGGAAACGGAGTTGAAGGAGTTGATCCTGGTCACGGCCCGGGATTCCAAGGAGCTGGTCGCGATGGTGCAGGAGATTGCCGTGGGTTGCGTCGGCCTGAGCGCGGAGCCGATGGACCTCGTCGCGGCGGGATTGGAGATGCAGAAGTCGCATGAGCCCGTCGGCGCGCTGGGCAAGGTGCTAAATGTGCGCGTCATTGCCTCGACGGATTCAGGCAAGGTGCTGGTCCGCTGGAAACGGCTCAAGGGCGCGTCGCTTTATGAGATCAGCACGACGGATAATCCGAATGTCGGGACGTGGACGTTGCGTTCCGCGGAGACGAAGTGCAAGGGCACGCTGGAGGAGTTGGTCAGCGGACAGCGCGTTTGGGTGCGCGTCCGCGCCAAAGGGGCCGCCGGGTTTGGTTATTGGAGCAATCCGGCCATGGCGATGGTGAGTTAGGCGGGAAATCCCGGCTTATCTTCAAGCTGCCTCGCCCGCTTCAGGCTCAGACGATCCGGTTTTGCTGGACGTCTTGCTTGTACTCATGGCAGCCGATCAAAACAGGGGGCTTATTCACTGGTTCTTTAAAGCTCACTTCCCCGGCACGGTTTCGGCCAGGCCGACGTCGATGTATTGGCCGCCGCGGGTCTGGTGGCAGTGGACGGCGATGGTGTTTTTGCCGGGCTTCAGGGTCGCCCGGGCTTCCGCGCTCATGGGCATGGTTTCGTAATCGCTGATGAAGCCAGCGACGGAGCCGGCCAGGATGCCGTTGAGATAGACTTCGGCGTCTTCATCATGGTGGATGATCAATTGCGGTTCTTTGAGGCCGCTTTCCGGGATGGTGAATTCGCGGCGCAACCAGATGTCGGCGGTATTCCATTCGGTGCGGACGATTGCGCCGGGGGTGCCTTTGGTGCCAAACCCGGAAACGCCTTCCTTCCACGCCGCCGCATCAAAGTCCGGCTTGAACCAGCCGCCGGCGGGCTTTTGCGTGGTGTAACGCCAGTGGATATCGTCCTCTTCTTTGGCGGTGGGGACCATGGTGCGCGTGACGGGCGGCTTCGGCATGGGGGCGTAGTTCGCGGCCTTGGTTTGGTCGCGGCCAGCGTATTTCGCCCACACGGCCTTATCGTAAAGCATCTGGGCGAAGACGCCGCCGATGACGGGGCGCGCGGTGAAGCCGACCTTGCGGGCGCTTACGGTCTGGTACCAATCGGTGAGGGGCGAGCGATCCGGCGTCTCATTCATGAACAGGAAGATCGGGCCAATGAGGGCCTCGAAGTCCGCGCGGTTCTGCGTGAGGGTCGCCGTCCAGGTGATCCAATCCAGCTTGGTATAAGTCTGGCGGTTATCGAGCGGCAGGCCGTATTTGTTCTGCATTTTCTTGTAATAATCCATTTCCTTGCGCAGGACGGCGTCCGGGAAGAGGTTGAGGCCGAGGATGCGGTCCCAGATGAGGTTATACTTCTGGCTCCAGGTCTCGGGCTTGTCAAACGCCAGGCGGAAATGATCGCCGGAATCCGCTTCCTTGACCCAGCGCTGGGCGAACTCGCGGGCGAGTTTGAAGTATTCATCGGCCCGCGCATCGCCGCGCATCGCGCAGAGCTTGGCAAACGCGCCCAGCCCGCAGATGGCTTTGGCGCTCAGGTTGACATTATGCGCGAGATGCCCGGCGAAATCGTCGGTGCAGAGCTGATTTTCCGGATCAAACCCTTTCTCCTTGAGATAGGCGGCCCATTTCTCCAATTGCGGCCAGTAAAGGTTCGCGAAGTCCGGTTTGCCTTCCAACTGGGCGATCGCGCCGAAGAGGCAGAGGATATTGCCGCTTTCCTCGACCGGCATCTGGTTCTGCTCCGTGCGCTCGCCGCCGCCGTAGCGCTGGCCGTTCGCGTGCGGGTATTGGCCGAGGTCGTGCGGGGCGAAGGGGAATTTCCAGCGCTCGCTCGCGGCGTAATTCATGAACGGCACCAGGAAGGACTTCGCCTGCGACGCGCCAAACAGCAGGAATTGCGGCGCCATGGGATAGAAGACATCCGAGGTGCCGATGCAGCCGTTGGAGTGGTTCTCCTTGCAGAAGGAGATTGGCTGCCCGTTTTCGTCGGCCACGAACTTGCCCGCCGCGTAGCATTGGCGATACGCCAGCGCGCAGAGTTTGGCGTACTTCTCGCCGCCGGCTTTGGTTAAGTCGGCCATGAGTTCCTCATCGAACGCCACGCAACGCTTGAGCAGCGACGCGTACTCCTTCGCGGAGGCCTTGAGCAGATCCGCGGCTTCCCAGCCGTTCCGCCGCCAATAGGGGCGCAGGTTCTTTTTCATGTACTGGATCGAGTACAGATCGTCGTAGGCCACCATCAACCAGCGCGAGACCGGCTTGGCGCTCACGCTGCCGACGTCCACCGTCAGCACGGCGAACAAGCTGTCGCCGGAACCTTCCACCGGCGCTTTGGCCTGATCCTCCGCCGACGTGGGCTGCACCATCGCGCTCACGCCGCGCGCGGACGGCGCCGCCAGATATAAATAGCCCCAGTCAATGCGGATGTCATCGCCGCGCTTGGCCAGGATCGCCTGATCCTTCGAGCCCGCCTTCACGACCGTCAACCCATTGATCTTTTCCTGGCCCACGACCACCGGTTGCTTGCCTTCGTTCACCGTCAACTCGGCGGAGGCGCTGAACTGGAAATCCACCTTGTGATTCTTGCCGTCCGTGGCTTTGAACTCATACGTCACGTACGTCACCGGGCGCGAGAGAATATCAATATCCTCGGGCAACGCGGGGGTCATGAAGGTGAGGGTGAGCGCGATGCCCGCGCCTTCAAACGTGTAAATACTGCGCGTGGGCAGCACCGTCAGGCTCGTCTGTTCGAGCGCGGGCAACCGCCGGGGCGCGCCGCCCAAAACGCGGTACGGCTTGCTGTCAATGTTCACCACACTGCTCAGGCGATGCGGCTTCCCGGTCCAGTGCGTCGTATCGGTCTCGTTCAGTTTGTCGCTGGGCGACCAGACGCTGAAATACGGATCGCAAGCCACGAGCGGCGTGGCGGGCGGCACGAGCTTCGTGCCTTCCGCGCGGCGCGGCACCGGCGGCGTGTAAAGCTGCTTGTGCGCTTCGGTGATGGCGGCCTGATCCAGTTTCACCAGCGCGCGGTCGTACGTGAGCAAGCCGTTGACCTCAATTTCGCAATCGGTGGTCTGCGTATAGACGGCGGCGCACAAGCCGCTCTCGCCGGTCAGCAGGTGCAGCTTCCGCATCAGTCCCAAGTATGTATCCGTCAGCTCCTCGGAGGTTTTGAAGTTGCGATAGCCCCAATTCTTCTCGTCCTGCCAGGAGTGCCCCTTCACCGGCAGCCCGAGCCCGCCGAATTCCCCCAGCACCGCCGTGCGCCCGTCTTCCAGCTTCGGCACGCCCGGCCCCGGATAATTATGCATGTCAATCACGTCCCCGACCTTGCGGTCGGTCCAGCCGGACGCATTATTCACCAGGCGCGACGGATCGAGCTGCTTGATCCACTCGCAGATGCGCGGCGTATCGTACTGGCCCCAGCCTTCGTTGAACGGCACCCACATGACGATGCAGGGATGATTCCAATGCCCTTCAATCATCGCCTTCATCTCCGTCTCGAATTGTTTGGCGGCATCCTCGCGCCCTTTGCGGATCGTATCCGTTTTATTGTCGCCCACGCCGCTGCCGGGCATGTCCTGCCAGACGAGCAGGCCCAATTTGTCGCACCAATAATACCAGCGGTCCGGTTCGATCTTCACATGCTTGCGCGCCATGTTCATGCCGAGTTCCTTGGTGATTTCGATGTCGTAACGCAGGGCGTCATCCGTTGGCGCGGTAAAAATGCCATCCGGCCAGAAACCCTGGTCCAGCGGACCGTATTGAAACAGCGGCTTATTATTCAGCAGCAGCCGGTTGATGCCCGCCGCATCTTTGCCCATGGAAATCTTGCGCATGCCGAAGTAGCTCTTGACCCAATCCATGGTGACAGAGCCGCCACCAAAATCAATCGTTCTCGCGTCAACGTCTGGCGCGTAACTTTTGACCCAATCCATGGAGACAGAGCCGGCATCCGTCAGGCGCACCTTGATATCATAAAGGAACGGCTGATCGGGCGACCACAGCTTGGCATTGGGGATCGGCAGCTCAATGAATTCCCCGAGTTTGCCGTTTTTGAAGGCGACCACTTCCCGCACGAGTTGATTCTTCGCATTATGGCGCGTGTTGGGATCTTCGATGATCACCTCCACGTGCTGTTCCGGCGTCGCGCCGACGGTGTCCACCGCGATGCGGACTTTGCCGCCGTCCACGTCCGCCACAATGCGCAGCTTCTGGATATGCGCGGGGAGGACCGGCTCCAGCCACACCGTCTGCCAGATGCCCGAACTCGCGGTGTACATGATGCCGCCGGGCTTCAGCACCTGTTTGCCCTTGGCTTGCGGGCCGCGATCCGTCGGGTCCCACACCGCGACGATGATTTCCTGCTCGCCCGCGGGCTTGAGCGCGTCCGTGATGTCAAAACTGAACGCGTCGAACCCGCCGCGATGGGTGCCGAGTTCCTTGCCGTTCACGGTCACGGTCGCCTCCCAATCCACCGCCCCGAAGTTCAGCAGCACCCGTTGGCCCTTCCATTTCTCAGGAATTTGGAACGTGCGGCGGTACCAGAGGCGTTGCGTCTCCAACAGCGGCTTCATCACACCCGAGAGCGCGGATTCCACCGGGAACGGCACCAGGATTTGCCCGTCATATTTCGCGGGCTGGGCGGCGCGGTCCACGATGGCGTACTCCCAGAGGCCGTTCAGGTTTTGCCATTCGCTGCGCACCAACTGCGGGCGCGGGTACTCGGCATGGACGGTCTCCGGTTTGACATCCTTGGCCCAACGGGTCGCGAGCGGCCCTTGCGCCGGCTGCCAGGCGGCGGCTTGGTGTTGCGTCAGCAATAAGGTGGCCGTGGCGGTCAGGACCAGTATCCGCGCCAGAAAAGTTCGGTGCTGTAAAGTGCTCATGCGTCCAGCCTGCCACAGTCCCCACCGCCGGGCAATGAGAGAAATAAGGTTAGTGAAATAAATAGTGCAAGAAACGAAAACCGGCGGTCAGAGGCAAGGAACAACCGGACATGAGTGAAATGAATTCCTTCAAAACCTGCGGCTCACGCGACCGCCAGCCCACCTGAAATAAGTCCGGGAATGATCGGCAGCGTGAATCGCTCGACTTTTCCTCCGCACCTGCGGTATCCTGCCCGCGTGCAACTGAAACAGGTTACATTAATCGGGGTTGGATTGTTGGGCGGGTCCCTCGGTCTGGCGCTCAAACAGCGTGGTCTGGCCCGGCGCGTCGTCGGCTACGTCCGGCGGGAAGCCAGCGTGGCGGAATGCGCCAAAGCCGGCGTGGTGGACCACGCCACCCTGGATTTATCGGAGGCGGTCCAGGACGCGAATCTCATCGTATTTTGCACGCCGCTGGCCCAGATGCGGACGCTGGCCATGCAGATGAGTGGCCAACTTCGTCCGGGCGTACTGGTGACCGATGTCGGCAGCGTCAAAACCAGCGTTATCCGTGAACTCGCGCCCGTATTAAAACGGGCCGGCGCGGTCTTCATTGGCAGCCATCCCATGGCGGGCAGTGAGAAAACCGGGCCGCTGGCGGCCCGCGCGGACCTTTTTGAAAAGGCGGTTTGCATTGTCACCCCCACCCCGCAGACCCCGCCGGGAGCCGTGCGCCGGTTGCGAGCCTTGTGGAAAGCGGTGGGCGCACGCGTCCTCGAATTATCCCCCGCCCAACATGATGAGTTGGTCAGCCGCTCCAGCCATTTGCCGCACCTGGCCGCCGCCCAACTGGCCACCCTCGTGCTCGACCCGCGCAGCCCCAAAGAGCTGGCGCAACTGTGCGCGACGGGATTTCGGGACACCACCCGCATCGCCTCCGGTTCACCCGAGATGTGGCGGGACATCGTGTCTGCCAACCGCGAGGCGCTGGGGAAATCACTCCGGGCCTATGTGCGCGCCCTGGAAAACCTCGGCCGCTTGATTGAGCGTGGCGATAGTGCCGCCCTGGAAAAGTTCTTCAACACCGCCAAACAGCGCCGCGACGCCTGGTGCGAGCAATTGGCCTCCCGCTCGCAGGAATAGCAACGCTGGCGGTTAAGTCGGTGGGTTAGAAAACATCCCTGGCCACAAAGCGGCTCAGAAATCGCGATAAAGGAATGCTGGTGGCAGGTTTAGCCAAGGATAGATCAGTGACCGCGTTGTTTGACAGCAGGCGCGGCGCCCGGCACCGGGAGCTTTAGCGGACGGAAGTTTCCCTGCTCACAACAGCGCACAAACGTTTCCGTCACCCCCTTGAGTTCTTCCCAGCGGTCGCGAATGGAAAGGGATTCCTCCCGCGTGATCCGATTATCCGCCGCCGCCGTGGCAATCACCTGGAGCAAATCGGCAAATTCCTTCACAATTTCATTGGTGGCTGGAATGAGATTCTCCGGTGGCGCGCCATCCGCCGGGGCGTTCCGCACAAAGAAGCCGTTGTTCCGTTCACACAACCATTGCACCAGCCGCGGGTCGTTCGTGCATTTCAGCAGCGCTTCCAAACGATCCAACGGATTGGCCGATCCGCTGCCACTATCCGCTTGCGACGCCTCCGTCCACTTATAGACCAGTGAAAGCGACACCCCTAACTCCGCCGCAACGTGCTTGGCCCCGGCCTGCTGGATCACTTCCCGCAATAATTCGTGTGACTGCATGGGCCCACGATAAACCACCACCCAGGTAATGAAAAGCAGAGACTAATCTGGGTGGCACCTTGCCGCCAGCCCCGGAAAGGCTTTTCCCTCCGGTTGTTTTCACCTTCCCCAAGCGCTTTGCCTGCCCTCGTTTGCCATGGCGGGGTTCCATTTTTAGGCTGGCGTATTGTTCTGCGCAGTCATTTTATTGATTCCAAGATTGACATCCCGCCCCAGGCGGGAACCACCCGATCAAAAATAAATGGCCTCTAGCGCAAATTTCTATTGACCACAGGGGGTAAATATTGTGCCAATATGAACCTTGCATCTTATATGGATGCCAACTGTGATTTTGACTAATGCCTAGAATTGCTAAAAACAAAGGGCGTGCGCCGCGGTTCTCCGCCAGCGCCGCCAAATATGACGCGCACCATTCCGTGCTGTCCAAGACGTACGGTGCGCTGGCCGACTTGCGTCGTGAACTGACCGAATCCAAAAGCAAGGTGGCTGAGCGCAATGACGTGCTCAAGCTGTTCGCCAGTTGCACCGATTCGCAACGCTCCTGGCTGTTGCTCGAAGATTACTTCGAGAAACTCTCCCTGTCCCGCAAGGATTTCCCCACGGAGGAGTGGTGGGCGCGCCTGTTGACGGTCACCGGACGCGAACGGCTCGAAGAGTTGGCCATCCTGTTCCTGCGCTCCCGGCGCACTGTCCCCACTGAACTCACCGAGTACGCCAACCTCCAGCGCTTTGCCGAAATCGAGCAGGCCGAGCAGGAGCAAAAGATGCTGAATACGCTCGAACGCTGGCTATTCCCGCCCGCCCCCGAGCACCTCGATGCCCCCCGTGCCACCCTCCGCACCTTGTGTTCGGTGCGACCGGTCAAGGATTCCCAGTCCCTGCATACGCTGTGCGTCAAACTCAACCTGTTCCGCCCGCGTTCCGGCGAAAAGAACCGCACGCTCGAGGAAATCATAGAGCTGACCACGCGTGCTACGCACGAACAGGAATTATTTTCGCCCGACGACTGGGATTTCATGAAATGGATTGCCGACTGCTACGCCGCGGCGGACCCGGAAACCTCAGAACTGGATCTCGCCGGGGTGGAACTGCTGCAATGGCTGGCCCGCTGGGGCCATACGAAGCGACTGGAATGGGCGGATCAACCGGCCTGCCTGTCCTTTAACGGGCAGGTGGTGGAACTCCTGCCCTGCCTGAATAGCGGGGCGGACGAACTATCCCTCTCGCCGCACCTGCAATTGCCCGATGGCAAATCCTGTCCATTGCAGGAAGTGAAGTTCTTTGCCGGCAGTCCGGCGATCGCCCTGGTGGGGAATGACTTTTTCCTGGTCCGCAATCCCGCCCCGGACATCCTCTTGGAACACTGGCGCGAAAACCCGGTCGTCCCTGTGCGCAAACTGAGCGCCCGCCTGCGCATGCAATTGCGCAAGCTGCGCCACTTGGGCAAAGTGGATTGGGATGCGTTATGCGTGACGCATACCGCCCGGCCGCAATTTACCTTTGAACTCAGCGCGGACAGCATCCACTTGCGCCTGTTGGCCACGAGCGACCGCGATGGCAGCGAATGGCATTGGACTGGCAATGAGTGGATCACCGACGGAACGCCGAAGCAGGCAGACAAACCCAACGTCCTGGAAGATGCCCGGCTCGATGCCGCCACCCAGTGGCTACGCCGCCTCGATTGGTTCACCCCGGAACCCGGTCAATGGGTGGGCGATGCGAATGAAGTTTTCCTGAGCACGCTGGCCGCCATCTGGAATGACCGCCCGGCAGAAGCGGATTTTCTGGGTAATCCGGCCTTCCACCGACTCTTCCTCCAACCGCGCCAGCTCAAGCCCAAGCTGATGATCAAGGGCAGCGGCATTGACTGGCTCTCCGTCTCCGCCGAATGGGAGGCGGAAGGGATGCGCCTCTCCCCGGCGGATCTCGAACGTCTGGCGGTCTCGACCAGTCGCTTTGTCAAACTGCCGGACGCCGGCTGGGTGGAACTCAACACCGCTGCCGTCGCCCAAGCCCACGAAACCATGGCCGACCTCGGCATGGAAGGGTTGAGCCCCATCGCCCAAAAAATCGGCATGGAACAAGCGGCGCACCTGGATGAATCCGCCCTCGGACGATTCACCGCCACACCGGAACTTAAAGCCTTCAAGCAACGCCTGGCCAATTTCGACGGCATTCCTTCCATCCCCCTGCCCGCCACGGTGCATGCCGATATGCGCCCGTACCAAAAGGAGGGCTTTGACTTCCTGTGCCAACTCACCAGCCTCCGGCTCGGCGGGGTACTGGCGGACGATATGGGCTTGGGCAAAACCCTCCAGACGTTGGCATGGCTGGCCTGGCTCAAGGAATATTATCGCAAGGATCCCAAACCTTCGCTGGTTATTTGCCCGGCTTCCGTGCTGCACAACTGGCGGCGCGAGGCGGAAAAATTCGTACCCACCATGAAGGTGCTGGTGCTGGAAAGCGGCGCCGCCCGCCACAATCTGCGCAAACAGATTCCCCAGCACGATTTGATCGTCACCAATTACGCCCTCCTGCGGCGCGACCTTGAAGAGTTGCAGAAGTTTAACTTCCGCACCATCATTCTGGACGAGGCCCAATTTATTAAGAACCCGACGGCCCAGGTTTCGCAATCCGTCAAACAACTCGAAGCCGACCAACGGCTGGCGCTGACCGGCACCCCCTTGGAAAACCGCCTGTTGGATCTCTGGAGCATTGTGGATTTCATTCAGCCCGGTTACTTGGGCGACCAGGATCACTTCCACGAGACCTACGAACCAAAGGTGACCGGGGATGGCGAGGATGCTATCACTCAGTTACGGGTAGCGCGCCGGCGGTTAGCCGCCAAGCTGCGCCCCGTCATGATCCGCCGCCTGAAACAACAGGTGGCCAAGGATTTGCCAGACCGCATCGAGGAACGCCGCGATTGTGATTTGGGCGAAGCCCAGCGCAAACTATATCTGGCCGAATTGCGCCGCAGCCGCGAACAGATTTCACAGATCGTTGCGGAAAAGGGCTTGGCCCGCAGCAAAATGCATGTGCTGGCGGCTCTCACGCGCCTGCGCCAGATCTGCTGTCATCCCATGTTGGTCGGCAATGATTCCGCCTCGGGCAAGACCGAAACCCTGTTTGAACTGCTCGAACCGTTGCTGGCCCAAGGCCACAAGGTGCTGCTGTTCTCGCAATTTGTGCAGATGCTCAAGATACTGGAAGGCGAATGCCGCCAGCGCCAGATGCCCACGCATATCCTGACCGGGGAAACCAAGGAACGGCAGGCCGTGGTGCAGGCATTCCAGAATGATCCCAATGCCGCCGTGTTCCTGCTCAGCTTGCGTGCCGCCGGCACCGGCCTGAACTTGACTACCGCGAGTTACGTTGTGCTTTACGATCCGTGGTGGAATCCCGCGGTGGAGGCGCAAGCCATTGACCGCTCGCACCGCATTGGTCAGACGCGCACCGTCAACGCCTACCGCTTGATCACCCCCGGCACGGTCGAGGAAAAAATCTGGGACCTGCAACAACGCAAAGCCCAGACCATTGCGGACGTGCTCGGCGAGGAAGGCTTTGCCCGCAGCCTGTCACAGACCGACCTGGAATACCTATTTTCCGAGGAATAAGAAAAAACGCAATGAAACGCTTGCGTTCCGCGCCGCCTTTTGTTTAAGGTTGCGCCCGTCAGTTTTTGGTGGCCGATGTGGCGGAATTGGCAGACGCGCTAGACTCAAAATCTAGTACTCGCAAGAGTGTGTGGGTTCGACCCCCTCCGTCGGCACCAATAAACGGAATTATTGTCATGTTTCCAGTCACTTGTCTTGAACACCTTTAACAGCCTTCATTGGGTTGGAATCAGTTGGAACTGGCTGGAATAAAGAGAGATGCAAAACCTAGAGAGGCCGTTTTTCGTGCTTTTATACTTGTCGCGGGTTTTCAAAATCGACATTTGTAAGTCCTTGATTTCCAAGGCCCCAAGACAAGTGATTGGAAATGTTCCTTTAACGATAAAGTGAAAGTGGCTAGAATTGACCACCTTGGGAGATTTTGCCGTTTTGAGTTTTTTACATTAGGAAAAATTATCATCGCGGCGGGTCTGCGGGTGCTTGGCCAGGCTGGCGCGGGACTTCCGCGCAAGGTTCGCCGGATCATAATTAGGGAATGGAGATCACTGGATGTCTGCAAGCATGACCACCTTGGCGTGAGGTAACGCTTCCAATATGGCGTCCTTTTCTCCCTGGCATTCCGCCAACCATTCTTGGGTATCACTCAGAAACAAGTAATCGTATCCCTCCATGACGATGGGTTTGCCGTCGTCTGGCAATTGCCTTGTAGTAAGGCTCCCCAGCCTTTCCACTGGAATATTTACTGGTATTGCAGGTGCGCCCATAACTGTTATTTCCCTAACATACTCTTGAAAATAAAGTTTTCAATCTCTTCTGGAATAATTCTCCGCATGGTTCATTTTACGGCTACCAAGGCAAACAACAACCGCCCTGGATGGCCAGGGCGGCTGCTCATGGGATGGATGCCGGGTTAATGATGGCGGGTGGATTCACCTTTTGTGGCTGGATTTACCTCCAAAGCATGTGCCGCCATGCCGTCCAGATACCGGGATAGATCAAACCCTTCCGCCTCGGCGTATGCCT
>JBAXGN010000045.1 GCA_037139415.1 Verrucomicrobiota bacterium
AACAACAAAAACAAAACAAAAAAACATTTACACAATTATATTTACAAAACCGGTTTTCGCCACCAAACCCAGGGTTTTCGCCACCAAACCCAGGGTTTTCGCCACCAAACCCAGGGTTTTCGCCACCAAACCATGGTTTGGTGCGGCCAGACCACGGTTTGACGCCACCAAACCACGGTTTGGTCTGGTCAAACTCGGGTTTAGCGCCACCAAATTCGAGTTTGGTCCGGCAAAACCACGGTTTGGCGCGGTCTGGAGACGGGTTTTTTGGAGACAGCGGCGGCTGGAAGGGTAATATCCGGAGAGTGATGGGGTGCGGTAAGGGGGCCGATTCCGTTGGGTGACTTTTCTGGCACACCCTTCAGGGCCGGGCCACTTCTGACGATTTTCCGGTGGTCGCGCCCCGTGCCCCTCGCGGCCGACCGGCTACAAGCTTTCAATCCTATCGGATTGAGGGAATTCAATCCGCAACCGCTCCCTATGCCCCCCCACATCAGGCTAACAATAGCTAAAAATGGGGGAGGAAAAAAGGGACATGGCAAAAATATTAGCTGGCATAAAAATGAGAAGCCGATCAAACAGACTGGCAGAAGCATAAGAACGCAACCGGAGGATGGATTTCAGACCGCAACGGCATTTCGCGTTTTTAGCGGTTTAAATTCCCCAGCCTGTTCCCGCTCCTGACGCCAACTGTTATTTTCTGGCAGTGATTTTTCTGTCGCTCCATGTTCCTGCTAAATGAAGGTCTTGGCGGCCTGAAAAAACTTTTAAATTGCTATTGAAAGCAACGGGTACTTTGGTATGTTACCCGTTCCTTTGCGGCGCTGGGCGTATGCCTGGCGACGGTTGGGGAGTTGAACGGTCTTAAAATGCCGCGCCAATGTTGGCGTGGTGGCCACAACCACATTAAACAAAAATCCCGTGTTCCGCGGGATGGCCAGCTAAAAAATGGCGGGCTGATAACAACGGAAAACACAGACATGATAAGTATTGGTATTAAGGAATTGCTCGAAGCCGGCGTCCATTTTGGACATCAGACGAAACGTTGGAATCCCAAGATGAAGCAATTCATCTTTGACGCCCGCAACGGCATTCATATCGTTGACCTCAGCAAAACCATCACGCAGCTCGAGACCGCCTGTAATTTTCTGCATACCACCGTTCTAAAGGGTGGCCAGATTCTGTTTGTCGGCACCAAGAAGCAGGCTCAGGAAGCCGTCCGCGAGGCGGCCAAGGCGTGCGGCCAGCATTATGTGACCGAACGCTGGCTGGGTGGCACCCTGACGAACTACGCGACCATCAAGAAATCCATTGATCGCCTCAAGAAAATTGAGCAGATGGAAGCAGATGGGTCCATGTCCGGCTTCGTGAAGCAGGAGCAATCGCGGTATCGCCGCGAGTTGGCGCGCCTGGTCAAATATTTGGATGGCATCCGCACCATGCCCCGCGTTCCGGCCGCCATGTTTGTGGTGGACGTGCATCGCGAGCATAACGCCGTCGCCGAAGCGAAGCGCCTGAACATCCCGATCGTGGCCCTCGTGGACACCAACTGCGATCCCGACCCGATCGCCTATCCCATTGCCGGCAACGACGACGCCATTCGATCGGTCCGCGTGATTCTCGCCACGGTGGTGCAGACCATCTCCGCCGCCAAGGGTGAGTACGACGCCAAGTTTGCCCGCCGCAAGAAAGAAGATGGCGCGGAAACTGCCGCACCGGCCCCGGCACCGGCCCCGGCTCCGGCTCCGGTGGTGGAAGCCCCGGTGGATCTGACGCCGCTGGCGGCTCCGGCTGCCCCGGCCAAAGCCTGATGGATGTCTAATTTCAGGTGCGGCTGGATTCGTTCAGCCGCGCCGATTATTCCTGAACATTCGCAACGAATATTTAAACTGAATTATTATGGCTGAAATCAACTCTGCATTAGTGGGCAAGCTGCGTGAAATCACCGGCTCTGGCATGATGGATTGTAAAAAAGCATTGACTGAATCCAACGGCGACCTTCAGGCCGCAGTGGATATTCTGCGCAAGAAAGGCCGGGCGACCGCCGGCAATAAATCGGTGAAGGAAGCCCGCGAGGGCGCCATTGCCCAGTTTATTTCTTCCGATTCCAAGGTCGGCGTGCTGCTGGAAGTGAATTGCCAGACGGATTTTGTGGCCCGCAACGAAACCTTCCGGGCTTTTTGCGACGAAGTGGCGCGCACGTACGCGACCAACGCGGACGCCAATTTTGAAAACCAGCGCATGGAACTGGTGGCCAAGACGGGTGAGAATATCAAGATCGCCCGGCACCAGAAGTTTGAAGTGACCGGCAGTGGTTTGATTGCCGCGTACATTCACACCGGGGCCAAGGTGGGCGTGCTGGTGGAAGTGGGCGCTGGCAAGGATGCCACGGTGGCCGCGGAAGACTTCAAACAGCTCGTGCGTGACATCAC
The DNA here is from genome assembly GCA_037139415.1 of Verrucomicrobiota bacterium. Lineage (NCBI taxonomy): Bacteria > Pseudomonadati > Verrucomicrobiota > Verrucomicrobiota bacterium. The sequence continues at coordinate 2,433 of JBAXGN010000045.1, forward strand.
CCTGCAGATTGCGGCTGCCAATCCTGTGGCGGTCAGCCGCGAGCAGGTGGACCCGAAGCTGGTCGAAAAGGAAAAGGAAATTGCCGCCGAACAATTCAAGAACAAGCCCCCGCAAGCGGTGGCCAAGATTGTCGAAGGCAAAATCAACAGCTTTTTCCAGACGATCTGCCTGGTGGATCAAGGGTTCGTGAAAGACCCGGAAAAGACCGTGAAAGCTTATGTGGCCGAAGTGGGCAAGCGCTTGGGTGACGAAATCGTCATCCGCCGCTTCGTACGCTTCCAAGTCGGTGAATCCGCGTCGGCTTAAGCTGAACCTCAATCACGTTTTGCAGCGCCGGGTCTCGTTTGAGACCCGGCGTTTTTTTTGAATAATTTGCTCCGCTCAACCGCCTTGCGGGCACCTTCTCCCCCGTGGGGGAGAAGGACGGAGGCGACGGACCGGTAACCGTTGGTCAAGCCTTGTTGAGCACTTTTTCCAGCAGCTCGTTCATTCGCTTGACCATGTGGCGGGGGTCTTCGAGCACGCCGGCGGCCATCCGGGCATTATCCAATAATTGCTCGGCCACCAACGCGGCGAGGCTGGCATCCGCCAGCCGCATTTTGTTCAAGTGGCAGATGATGGCGTGGCGCGGGTTGATTTCGAGGTCGAGCTTCGCGCTGGTATCCTCCGCCGCTTCTTTGTTCATGGCCTTGAGGATTCGTCGCATGCTGGAGGTCATGAAACGGTCGCTGTCCACAATGACCACCGGGCTGTCCACCAGGCGCTTGGAGCTGCGCACTTCATGCACCTTGTCCCCGAGGGATTCTTTGAGCCATTGGGCCAACGCCTTGGCTTCGTCATCCGTCAACGCGCCTTCCTTCTGCTCCTGGTCTGCCAGCGCCAACTCTGATTTCTCAGCCGCCTTCAGCGGTTTCTCCTCAAAGCTGTGGAGATGCTCCATCACAAATTCATCCCAGGCGTCGTACAGGAACAGCACCTCGTATTTGCGGGCCTTGAAGACTTCAAAATACGGGCTGCCCTCCGCCGATTCCCGGTTGGGCGCGAGTTGATAATAAATTTCCTTTTGATCTTCCGGCATGCGCTTGAGGTATTCCGCCAGCGAGGTTTGCTTGCCTTTTTCGAGCGTGGAAGATTCGAAGCGCAGCAGCTTCCCAAGTTGCTCATGATGGTTATGGTCGCTGACCACGCCCTCTTTGAGAAATCGTTGGTATTCGGTGTAAAATTTCTCGTACGTCTCCGGGGCGTGCTGCGCCTGTTCATCAAGGAACTTCAGGAATCGGCCGGTCAGGACTTTGTTGAGCTTCTGCATCAACGAGGTGTCCTGCATGGATTCGCGGGAAATGTTGAGCGGCAAATCTTCGCTATCCACCACGCCTTTGAGGAAGCGCAGCCATTCCGGGAACAGTTCCTTGGGTTTGTGCTGGATCAACACCCGCTTGCAATACAGGCTGACCTCGGATTCCGAGCGGTACATCCCCACGGTTTCCAGATTGCGGGAGGGCACAAACAGGAGCGCCTGGATGGCCAGGGGGGCGTCGGCGCTGAAATGCAGACGCAGCAATGGCTTTTCATGGTCGTGGCCGACGTATTGGTAAAATTCGTTGTATTCCTCTTCCTTGATCTCGTTCTTGTTCCGGCTCCAGATGGCCTGCACGGTGTTCAACCGTTTGCCATCCAATTCGATGCCGAACTGGATGAAATTGCTATACCGTTTAACGAGCCGTTCGAGCGTCTCGTTCTTGGAAAATTCTTTGGCCTCCTCCTTCAATTGCAGCGTGATGGAGGTGCCGCGGGGCAAATCCGCCGCCGGTTCGATTTCGTACCCGCCCATACCTTCGCTGATCCAGCACCAGCCCTGATCTTCCAATTGATGCGAGCGGGTGCGCACCGTCACCTTGTTGGAGACCATGAAGGCCGAATAAAAACCGACCCCGAACTGGCCGATGAAGGTGGCGTCCGGTTTCTTTTCCTCGGCGAGCCGTTTAAGAAATGCGCGGGTGCCAGAATGAGCGATGGTGCCCAGATTTTCCACCAGGTCGCCATGGGACATGCCGACGCCGGAGTCCGTGATGGTGATGGTGTTCGCTTTTTCATCCGCCTGGATGGTGATGGCTAGCGGTCGTTCCGGTTGGAACACGCTCTGGCCGGACGTTTGCAGAAAACGCGCCCGCTCGCACGCATCCGCCGCGTTCGAGATCAGTTCCCGAATGAATATCTCGCGGTCGGTATAGAGTGAATGAATGACAATATCCAGCACTTGCTGGATTTCCGCTTGGAATTGATGTTTTTCCGTCATGGGTTGATAGCTCCACTTACTTTTGTTTTACGTTTAAGTTGGGATTTGGATTCCCTGTTTTTGCGCCATATTGGCAAAGACGCCGCGTCGGCGCAAAAGCTCGTCAAAGGTGCCCGCTTCGAGGATGCGTCCCTGGCCGAGCACAATGATGTTATCCATCGTGGTCAAGGTGGACAGACGATGGGCAATGCAAATCACCGTCCGGTTCTCCTCCAGCCGGTCAATCGCCGCCTGCACTTCGGATTCCGCCTGGGAATCCAGCGAGGCGGTGGCCTCGTCCAGCACCAGGATGGGGGCATTGCGCACAAAGGCACGGGCGATGCATAGGCGTTGCCGCTGGCCGACCGAGAGGGTGACGCCCCTTTCCCCGACGCGGGAGTCATACCCCTGCGGCAATTGCATGATAAACTCATGCGCATACGCCTGATGGGCGGCGAACTCCACTTCGGCACGCGTAGCGCCGGTGCGTCCGCACGCGATGTTTTGGGCCACCGTTTGATCGAAAATGACGATCTCCTGACTGACCAGGGCCATTTGCAGACGGAGGGCATGGCTGGAAAATTCACGAATATCCACGCCATCCAGCAGCACCCGCCCGGCGGTGGGATCGTAGAAACGAAACACCAGGTTCACCAGGGTACTCTTGCCGCAACCACTTTCACCCGCAATGCCGAGCTTATGTCCCCGTGGGATGACCAGACTCAGATCCTGCAGCACCGGTTTTTGCCCGTATGAGAAGCTGACCTTGTCAAAGTTCAGGGCGGTTTGAAATTTGTTCAGTGACTTCGGCGGCACGGGTTCCTTCACGGAAGGCTGCTCGTTCATGACTTGCAGCAACCGGTCCACCCCCACGCTGGTCTGCTGGAACAGGATGCCGACATTGGCAAGTTTCTTGATGGGCGTAAACATGACGATTACGCCGGTGAGGAAACCGACCAGGTCCGGCAGGCTGGTGCGCGTGTAAAAGATCACCGTGATGAGCAACCCCAGCCCAAACATGGCAATGGTTTCCATGAGCGGATTGACCAATTCGCGCGCCTGCACTCCTTTCATGCCATGATGCACCGTTTGGCGGGCATATTCGCGATAGCGCAACTCCTGCTCCGCTTCCAGCCCAAAGGCCTTCACCACCCGAATGCCGGAAAGCACTTCGAGCAACAGGCTCGCCTGGGATACTACCGCCGACACCACACTTTTGGCTGCCTTGCGCACCTTGCGTCCCAGGTAGATCAAGGGCAGCGTACACAGGGGCAAAAAGACAATCGCCAGCAACGTGAGCTTGGCATCCACAAAGAATAAGGCGGAAAAGACGCTAATGACGGTGATTGGCTCCTTGATCAGATCGTTGAAACCCAGGCTCATGCAGCGCTGCACGGCGGCGGTGTCCGAATTAACCCGGGTGGTCAGGTCGCCCATGGTGGACCGGTTGAAATAATCGAGGGACAGGCTGTTCAGTTTGCGCAACATGGCCACGCGCAGGTCCGCGATGACCCGTTCGCTGACCCAGTTGGTGCAGTAGGTGGCCAGATACCCGAGGTAACGGCTGAACGCCACCATGATCGGCAGGATCAGCAGACCGCCCACAATCTGCTTCCAATCAATGGCGCGGCCCATCAGGGGCAGCCAGGGATCCAACCAGCGCAGCAGGTAGCGGTTGATGGCCTTTAAGTAATGGCGAACGTCGGTAGCGGGGGGGGCAACAACGGCGGGCGCAGTCTCGGCGGGTTTGGCGGAGGCGACGGCGGAGGTGGCCTGGTGATCGGTTGCCATGCGCTCGAACAGCGTTTTGGTCACCCAGACGAAGCTCGCATTGGAAAGGCCAAACAGGACACTCAGCATCAAGGCAGTCGCCAGCCGCGTCCAGTACTGACGCATGAACGGCCAACCAAACTTAAACACGTTGAGTAAATTGCTCATGAACTGCAAACACTGCATGGAAGCGCGTCCAGCCACCCGGCCGGCCGCGCTTCAACGCACTGCCCGTATTGTTCACATCCCGGCACGAATGGCAACGGGATTCCGATGAAACGAACGAAAAGGACGAGTGAAAAGGATTGCGTGCGGGTTGGTTTTGCGCTTTGCTGGTTGTCAATGCTGCGAACCACCATGTTCCATACGTTATGTTGACCCAACGTCATAAGCCGCTGCTTTACGGCACCTTGGTTGTCGCCCTGGCGTGGGCGTTGGCCATGGTGGGTTACCTGGTTTTCAAAAACACCAAAATGACCGCGGAAAAAGTGGCCCAGTATGTGCGGACCACGGACCTAGCCAAGCTCAATGCGGAGCAGCGGCGCAAGGCCATTGCGAGACTGGCGGATGAATTGAACGCGCTCTCGTGGGCGGAGCGCCGCCGGGCCCGGTTGGAAAAGGAGTGGCGCCGGTGGTTTGAACTCATGAGCGAAGAGGAGCGGGAACGGTTTATTGAGGCCACCATGCCAGCCGGTTTCAAACAGATGCTCGATGCGTTTGCCCAGATGCCGGATGATAAGCGGAAACGGGCGGTGGAAAACGCGATGAAACGGCTTAAGGACACGCAGGATCAGATCGCCAGCGGTGATGCGAATGCGGCGCGGCCACCCGGCCTGGGCGGCGGGCCCAATGATCCGGTGATTAGCGAGGATTTGCAGAAGAAAGTCACCGCCATTGGCCTGAACACGTTTTACAGTCAGAGTTCCGCCCAGACCAAGGCGGAACTGGCCCCCGTGCTGGAAGAAATCCAGAAACTCATGGAAACCGGGGCGGCCTTCCACCGCCGGTAGCACTCGTTCATGAATGTTGTTGAGCAAAGCAGGTCGGGTCACACCGCTTTCACGCTGATCGAGTTGCTGGTGGTCATCGCGATCATCGCCATCCTGGCTGGTCTTTTGTTGCCGGCGTTTGCCCGGGCTAAAGAGAGCGGGCGCGCCACCGCCTGCCTGAGCAACCTGCGCCAGATCGGCATCGCCCTGCAATTGTATGTGCAGGATAACCAGAATAAAATGCCGGTCATGCGCGATCAAGCATTGCCGCCCGCCACCAACGATTTGGCCCGTCCCGACCTGGTGCTGACCAATTACCTCGGAGTCATAAAGATATTGCAATGTCCTTCGGATGATCAGCAGCTTTACGAAAAAACCGGCTCCAGTTTTAGTTGGAACAACCTTGTGAATGGTCAGGACGCCGAGCATCTGAAGGTGATGGGGATGGATTTTGATCCCCACCAGATTCCCCTCATGTACGACAAGGATGCGTTTCACAAGGCGCGGGGTGATAAAAAAGGCGTGAACTACCTGTACGCGGATGGGCACATTAAAAACCTGCTGGCCATTGAAGGGACCCGGTGAACACCATGGATGCATTGATCGAGCTTAAAGGCGCGCGCAAGGAATTTGGCGCACGGGTGGCCGTGGCGGGGCTGGATCTGGCCGTGCAGCGCGGTGAAATTTTCGGATTGCTTGGCCATAACGGAGCCGGAAAAAGCACGGCCATCGGGATGATGCTGGGCCAGGTGTGGCCCACCGCCGGGGAAGTGCGTCTCTTTGGCCAGGACGTTTCCGCCCGCCGCCAACTCGCCTTGCAAAAGGTGGGCGCCATTTTTGAAACGCCGGTCTTTTACGATTACCTCAGCGGTTGGCGGAACCTGGAGATTCTCAGCCACTACACCGGGCCCACCGAACCCAAGCGCATGGCCGAGGTGGTCGAGTGGGTGGGTTTGACTGGCCGGGAACACGCGCGGGTCAGCACGTATTCGCACGGCATGAGAGCGCGCCTGGCGGTGGCGCAGGCGTTATTGCCCAATCCGGAATTATTGATTCTGGACGAGCCCAGCGACGGACTGGATCCCGAGGGTATTCATGAAATGCGGCTGACCATTCAGCGGCTTTGCCGGGAACTGGGCCTCACCATCCTGCTATCCTCGCACTTGCTCAATGAAGTCGAACAACTTTGCACCCGCATTGCCGTGCTGAACCAGGGGCGGAAGGTCTTCGATGGCGCGCTGGCTCAGGCGATCCAGCAGCGGAACTGGTTTTCCTTGCGCACCGATGAGTTTGAAAACGCCGTGGCGGCGTTGCGTACGGCGGGTTTGGTGGAGGAGGCGCGGGATGGCCGTTATATTGCCTTGGCGAACGGCGTGGCGAGCGACCAAGTGGTGCGCTGGCTGGTTCAACACGACCGCCCGGTCCATGAAATCGTCCGCGAGGAACAGACCTTGGAAAATTTCTATCTGACGCTCATGCGGCAAGGGCGCGAGGCCGGGCCGGAGGGGAAAATATAAATATGTTCTTTGCCCAATTAAAAAACGAGCTACGCAAACTCTTCGGCAAAAAACGCACCTACATTGGGTTTGGCATGTTTTTCCTGGCGCAAAATGCCGTCAGCATCTCATTCAAGCTGACCACCGCCAGCCAGAAGGTTGCCAAATTTTTGGATGACAACGGTTATTTTGGCCAATCGTTCATCACCACCCTGACCATCGCGGTCATCATGATGTTGTTGATCGCCATCTTCCTGCTGCCGCTGTATGCCGCGCTGGTCGGGGGCGACCTGGTGGCCAAGGAGGTCGAGGATGGCACCATGCGCATGATTCTTTCGCGCCCCATTTCCCGTTTTCGCCTGCTGCTGGTCAAATGGCTGGCCGGCATCATTTTTTGCGTGACGCTGGTGCTGGTGCTGGCCGTGTTCGGGCTGCTCTCGGCCCGGGTCTGGTTCCCGTGGGGTGGCATGTTTGTAATGGCCCCGGAACACAACATCTTCAGCCTCTTTGATGCCAACGCCGGCCTGGGACGCTATTGCCTGGCCCATGTATTCTTGGTGGCGGAGGCCGGCTCGATTTTGACCCTGGCCTTCATGTTCTCCTGTTTCAACATCAAACCCGCCGCCGCCACGATTCTGGCCATGTCCATCATGCTGATCAGTTTCATCCTCCAACAAATCCCATATTTCCGGGACTATCAGAACTGGATGTTCACCTATCACCTGAATATCTGGATTTTGATCTTTGACCAGCACATCCCGTGGTGGCGCATTGGCCAATCCCTCAGCCTGCTGACAGCGTTTAACCTCACCTTCTTCATCATCGGCGCCTCCGTCTTTCATGTGCGCGACGTGAAATCGTAGGGTGAAATATTTTGTAAGGTTACCCAATTTGCATTTTGTAACTGGTTATATTTTTCCTTCCATCCCTTCCAATTTTTGCCACACTACTCTCGGAAGCCACTGGTTTGGAGAATTTTACCAATGATGTTCGACGCCATACAATTAGTAAAAACACCGCAATACCCGCTCCTTCTGGATCGGGCCAGTCCATGTTGCTAACTTGTCATGATTGTTCCAGCCGCATGAATCAATAATCCCTTACTGAGGCGGACATCCACACCAAGTTTATCACCTCTTCATAATTCATCCCTCATCCTTTATTTTGGAGGCATTGAAACGATGAAAAAGAAAACCTCTGTCCAGAAAATAAGTGTACCTGCAAAAACGAATCCGGACGGTTTCGCGCCGATCATTATCGAGGTCCTCCGTCTCATCCAGTCGGCCCGCCACGCCGCCGCGTCCACGGTCAACACGCTGCAGGTATTGACCAATAGAGGCGAAAATTTAATCAATACCCCAACCCGGCCAAGAGCAGGGCGAACAGGGCAATGACGACGAGCACGGCGTAGTAGCGGATCACTTGATCAATGCGGTAGCGCGCGTGCGTGGCGGCGACCAGGGTGACGAGGATCACCAGCAGGAAGACCTTGGCCCAGAACCAAACGACGTTTAGCGGAAACATCCAACCCTGCCCCCATGGGAAGAACAGCGCAACGAACAGCGCACTGTAGATGACCAACTTGGCCATCTGCGCGTATTTCAGCAGGGCCAGCTTGGGGCCGGAGTATTCCATCATCGGCCCTTCCATCAGTTCGGTTTCCGCCTCGGCGGTATCGAAGGGGATGCGTTGGACGAACGCCTGGAAGGAGAGCAGCATCACGGCCAGCATGATCAGTCCCGACCATGGGAAATGGCTGGCGGCATAGACCGAGCCGCTGAACACGGTATCCAGGCGCAACGAGCCGACATGAGTGGAGCCGATGACGACGGCGATGACGAAGAGGGGTTCCAGAGTGATGACGCTCATCATCTCGCGGCTGATGCCGAGTAGTGAGTAAGTGGACCCCGCCGCCAGTCCCGCCAACATCGTCGAAATACCGCACAGCGCCAGCAGGTACACCAGCAGCACCACGTCGCTGGCGTCATTCAATGGTGCGGATGCTCCCATGGGCACCAGCCATGCCACGGTGAGTATGGTTCCCAGCGACAGATAGACCGCGAACCGCTGCATCAGGGGCACTTCCCCGGATTCAATATCCTCCTTGCCCAATAATTTTAGCAGGTCGAAGTATGGCTGGCGAATTGGCGGCCCCTGGCGGGATTGGAGCTTGGCAGTCACTTTGCGCAGGATGCCCTCGAACAGCGGTGCGAGCAGCAGGACGATCAGTACGTTTGCCAGGCCCGCCAGGATGGCCAAAAGAATTTTTCCGGTCATAGTCGGTTTAAATTCCAGGGTTCAGATTGCCGCGCGCAGCACGGGTTTCATTGGCCCGGCGGATCAGTTCTTCCTGGGTGCACATGCGGTGTTCACCGGAGCGCAGGTCCACAATTTCCATGCGGTCTGTGCAGGAAAAACAGGGATCAATGCTGCCGAGCGAAATGGTCATGTCCGCCAGTTGCTGGTCTTTGATCATTGCCGGGATGCCCTGCAAATTCTGGTAGGTGGGAGCACGCACCCGCCAGCGGCGCGGTCGGTTGTTCTCGCCGGTGATGATAAAGTGATGGGACTCGCCGCGTGGCGCTTCCACGGAGGACATGCCCAGGCGGCCCACCGGCAATTCTTCGGTGAGGGCGAGTTGGATGGGGCCATCTTCCATCTTCTCTAGGCATTGCCGGATGATTTTGATGGTCTCGAAGACTTCCTTCATGCGCACGAGTATCCGAGACCAGACGTCGCCGCCTTGCTCGGTGATGACGTTGAATTCGACGCGGTCATAGGCCGCGTACGGATGGTCACGCCGGCAATCAATATCCGCGCCCGAGGCGCGCGCGACCGGTCCGATGAGCGCTGCGTTCTTTACCAGCTCGGGAGTGGCAATGCCCACGCCGGCAGTGCGGCGTTGGATGTTGCGGTCCTTGGAGACGGCGGCCACGACGCTGCGCCACTCGGCTTCGAGCTTGTCCAGTACAGCGCGCAATTCCATTTTCAGCGCGGGGGTGAAATCCCAGCGCACTCCGCCGATGACGCACAGGGCGTAGGTTTTGCGGTTGCCGCTGATTTTTTCCGCGATCCACATGATGGGCTCGCGGATGCGAAAACTCTGCATGAACAGGGTGTCAAAGCCGACGATGTGGCAGGCCAGCCCGACCCACAGCAGATGGCTGTGCAGGCGCTCGATTTCGAGCATGATCGTGCGGATGTACTCGGCGCGCGGCGGGGGCTTGATGGCAGCGGCTTCTTCCACTGCCTGCGCGTAAGCGACGTTATGCACGCAGCCGCAGATGCCGCAGATGCGCTCCGCTGCCATGGGAATTTCGTTGTAGGTCAGCACGCTTTCGCCGAGCTTCTCGATGCCGCGATGGGCCATGAACCCCCGGTATTCGCAGCCGCGCACCATCTCGCCATCCACGTACAGGCGGAAGTGGGTGGGCTCATCCAGGGTGGGATGAAACGGGCCGAACGGGACCACCACGCAGCCGGCGGGCGGTTCGTCGAACTTGAATTCGTTCTCGTCGTTGAACTCCGGCGGCACGAAATCCCAGCGCACATCCTTGCGCAGGGGATGATTGCCCTCGGGCCAGCCGTCCGGCAGCACGAGGCGCTTGGGATATTTATGTCCGACCGGTTCGATGCCCAGCAGATCGCGGAATTCGCGCTCGGCCCAGTTGGCGGCGGGCACGATGTCCGAGATGCTATCCACGCGCGGCTGGTCGCCGGGGAGATAGGTCAGCACGCTGCACAGGAGATGCAGGCGGTCGAAGGCGAAATGGTGGGCGACGAGGAATTTGCCAGAGACCGGACGATCGTCCGAGCCAATGCTGGTGACGTAGCGCGCGTCCATATCCCGAAACAGGAAGCGGCAGATTTCCTTGAGGGCGGCGGTCTCGACATAGAGGAACAGGCGGCCGGGGCCGGGCATGTCCGCCCGGGGGATGGCCCCGCCGAATTTCTCCTTCAACTGATTCAGGATTTTATGTGCTCCCATGGTAAATCTTAAAGCTTCAAGTTTGTTCGCGCCATTCGGTCAGTGCCCCTTCGGCGTCTCGTTCGGCAGCGGGGCAGTTTCGCTGACTGGAACTGGTTTGGCAGGCCGGCCGCCAAGCCACGGCAGGAACCGGGTGAGTTCACGGTAGAAATTGTGCGCATGGTACCGGTTGTGTTCGGACTCCAGGGCGTAACCGCACAGCCACGGTTTGCTCACGCGCCGCACCGCTCCGCCCAGCTTGGATAGGAACCGCACGAGGAGGAACATGGACGCCAGCACCGCCAGCGTGGCCAGCGGTGTCAACAGGGCCGCGTGATTGGTGCCGGTGATGGTGCCGTAATCGGCGATGATCGGCATGGCATCCGCCAGGATGCTGCCCAGACCGGCCCGGCTGCTGTTCAGCGCGGCCTGCACCAGGTGGAACCCGGCGGCGGGCGCCAGCCCAAGGAAGATGCAGAGGGTGGCCAGATACAATTTCGGCAGGCGCATGGTCCAAGGCACTTCAAGCGACGTGGTTTGTGCCGCGCGTTCGGCCACCAGTTGGCTCGTGCGGGATAGGAACGAGGCCCCGAAGAACCGGATGAAGACCGCCAGCGTCACCGCGCTGGTCATGATGGCGGCGACGGCGAAGAAGGGGAGGAACCAAGCTTGGCTGCCGGCTTGAAGCGAGGAGACATACAGATTCCATTTGCTGGCGAAGCCGTTGGAGAGCGGCACGCCCGCGATGCAGAACGAGCCGATCAGTGTCACGACGCCCGTGAATGGCATGTAACGCATTAGTCCGCCGATTTTGCCGATATCCTGGGTGCCGGTGGCATGCAGCATGGAACCGGCGTTCAGGAACAGCAGGCTCTTGAATAACCCGTGGTTGAGAGTATGCATTAGCGCGCCGTACAGGCCCACGGCGGCCAGCCCTGCAAGCGGTGAATTGATCAGGGTAAGGCTGATGCCCAACCCCAGCAGGATGTAGCCGATCTGCCCGATGCTGCTGTACGCCAGCAGTCGTTTGGATTGCGTCTGCGTCAGGGCTTGCACCGTGCCGGTGACCAGGGTGATGACACCCAGCGTGGCGATGGCCGTACCCCAAACGTGTAGTGGGCAAGCGCCCAAGGCGTCTTGCGGGGTGAGCCACAGGAACGTCCGAATGAGGCCGTAGATGCCGGTCTTGATCATGACCCCGGAGAGCAGGGCGCTCACGGGCGACGGCGCGGCGGGGTGCGCATCCGGCAGCCACATTTGCCCGAACGGCCACATGCCAGCTTTGATTCCGAAGCCGATCAGGAACAGCAGGAATGCGGCAGCGACGGTGGCCGGGTTGGATTGCAGCAACGCCGGCAAGTGCTCGCGGATGACATCGAAATCATACTTCAACATCGCCTGCCCGGGCGGGAGCCCCTTGACCTGGATGAGCAGTGCGCCGATCATGGTGATGGCACAGGCCAGTTGCATCATGAACATGTATTTCCAGGCGGCGCGGCGATGTTCCGGCTTATGGTGTTCAAAGCGGATCAACAGAAACGACGGGATGGTCATCACCTGCCAGAAGACGAAAAAGAAGAACATTGCATCGGTGGTGGTGACCAGGCCGATCATGCCCGCCACAAACAACAGTAGGCTGGGGTAATAGCGCGCCACGCTGTGCTCGCGGTAATGCTCCAGGTAGGGAATGGAATAGAGCAGGGCAGGGGGCACTACCAGGCCGATCAAAATCAGAAAGACCGCACTCAAACCATCCACCGCGATGCGCAGGGCGAAGCCCATGGATTTCCAGACCCAGATTTCCACCGGGTGCGACGGCCCGTGCCAGAGCGACTGGGTGGCGGCATACAAAATCATGCTGGAGGCGGCGCAGGCGACGATGAATGCCACCCATCCGGCGAGTTGGCGCGCACGCGCCAGCACTGCCGTCAGGACAGCTCCGGCCACGCATACCACCATGGCCCAAACAATGATCCAGGATAATGTCATGCTAAAATTTTATGGTTCTGCATCAGAACGAGCAGTGATTCCAATGTGGTTTGCAGAGCAGGGGATAGTCCGGCGTCCACCTGCAGCGACTGCGGCTGAATGCCGAGCAACCAGACCCGGCAACGACTTTGTGATTCCACCATGCGCGCCAGCAATCCGAGGGAAAGTTTATGGGTGGATACCTGCGGATAGCGGTTTTGGATGCCGGCGCTGTCCAGCAAGACCACATCGCCCGGATTGCCGCCGAAGTCCACGGTGTCCACCAACAGCAGGTGTGCAAAGCCATCCTCGGCCAGGCGCGGCAACCAGCGTTCCGGGCTGGTACCCGCGATGCAGACATCCTCTCGCCCCGCCTCGCTCAACGTCTCCGCCAGACGCACGCCAATGGCGTCGTCGCCGTACCCGGCATTGCCCAGGCCAATGACGCAAGTGCGTTGTGCCAGCAGGGCTTCGAGTTGTTCGTGGAGGTTGTTCATGGCGGCGCTTAAATATCCTCACCCAACTGGCGGATTTGCTCGAAAGTGAACACGGGCCCATCCACGCAGACGTACGCGACCCCGATGCAGCAATGGCCGCATTTACCCACGCCGCATTTCATATAACGTTCCAAGGTGGAGACGATGTCGGTTTCCTTGAAGCCCATGGCCAGCAGATCCTTGATGACAAAGCGGAACATGATCGGCGGACCGCAGACAAACGCAGTGGTGTTTTCCACGGGTACCTGCACACCCGGTTTCTTGAACAGGCTGCCGACCACGCCGACGTTGCCCTTCCAGGTCGCATCGCCCCGATCCACCGTCAGGTGGCACTCGCAGCCATTGGATTTACCCCATTCCTGCAACATCGCCTGGTACATCAGGTCTTTGGGTTGCTTGGAACCGTAAAAGACCTGGATCTTGCCGTATTTTTCGCGGTGTTTTAGGGCGTAGATGATGCAGGAACGCAACGGAATCAGCCCGATGCCACCCGCCACAAAAACCAGGTTGCGCCCGTAATACTGTTCCATGGGGAAGCCGTTGCCGTACGGTCCACGCACGCCGAATTCGTCTCCCGGTTGGAGTGCATGCAACGCCGCAGTGCAACTGCCGACCTGTCGGATCGTGAAAAAGACCTCGTCTTCCGTGGGACTGGGCGGCAGCGACGCGGGAAATTCTCCGGTGCCGAATAGGGAGACCTGCGCAAACTGGCCCGGACGGAACTTGCGGAATTTCTCCTGCTCGGCGGCGTCCTTGAAGTGCCAGAAGAAGGTTTTGACCTCGTCAATCTCCTGCACCACGCGATCCAATACCGCGATCTTGGGCTCGTAAATATTATACTGGTTCTGGTTTTGCGTCATGCCAATGCCTCGTGCTTCGGTCAGGTTGAGTTGGCCACTTTCATGGAGTCAGGTTTATCTTGTTCGGCGGTGGCGCGGCGGATCATCTCGACCACGCTGGGCATGCCGACATCCCCGTGGCATACGGCGGCGCAGCGCCCGCAGCCCACGCAGGCCATGGATAGCTCGCGCTGGATGAAATAATGCGCCAGTTTTCGGAACACCCGGCGGTTGCGGCGGTCATGCACGGCGCGGCGCGGGTTGAACCCGCCCGCCATGCGCGTGAAGCCGCCTAGTGCGCAGGCGTCCCACAGGCGCATGCGCTCCACTTCGCCGCTGTTCCCGACTTTGCGATCGGACACGGTGAAACAGGTGCAGGCGGGGCAGACGTAGGTGCAGCCGCCACATTCCAGGCAACGGTTGCCAATTTCCCCCCAGGTTTTTTCCAGGATTTTTCCCTGGCTGATGTACCGGACGGTGGCGGAGAACCAGCCGGTGGTGACCTTGAACCGCTTGCGCACTTCCTCCAGAATGACGCGCCGGCGCTCAACGTGTTGGGGAGTGCCCGGTTTGAAAATCGGGTCGGCAAAGAGCGTCTCGCCTTTCGCGCTGCCAGCTACCGCCATGAATTCGCCCTGCCCGAGATCCATCAATTGCAGGTCAAAATGATCGCGGGCCGCCGGGCCGGTATCGGAACACAGGCAATAGCATTCGTCGTTGATATCCACCGCGGTGTCCGTGCACACCATGTTCACCAGGAACAGGTTTTGGCGGCGCTTCTCGTAATAGACATCCCGGAAGTCGCGTCCCAGAAAGAAGCGGTCAAGATGCTGAATGCCGGCGACGTCGCAGGAGCGGATGCCGAAGATGGCGCGCTTCCGCTCGTCGTAGTTGGGTTCCACGCTGATTTTGCCGTCCGTCTTTTGAAAACGGAACAGCCGTTCGATCTGCGGGAAGACGAACCGCTTGGGCGGATGGTAGGGATTGGCGAGATGAAGCTGGATCTGGTTTTGATTCGCGTCGGTGACGACGTCGAAATAGCTGTCGCGCCCGTGGCCGACAAAGGGCGCGATGACCTCGTGTTCCTGGCGGAGCAGATCCACAATCTTCATCACGTCGGCTTGGGCAATGATTCGGGCTCGCATGGTCAGGCCTTTTCCAAACGCACGTAGAACGGGCGGCTTAAATTTCCGAGGTTGAAGGTGGGGGCGTCGCCGCGCACTTCCTTTTCGATTTCTTTGACGAAGAACGGCACCACGATGGTGCCCGTGCGCACCTCGCGCGTGACGCGCGCCGCCGTGGCATAGGCGCCCCGGTGCCCCACCACCCGGATTTTCGCGCCGTCGCGGATCCCCAGTTGCTTGGCATCCTCATCATTGATTTCCACGAATCCATCCGGGTAATCCAGCAGCAGCACCCGCAACTCGCGCTTGAGTGTTTCGCTGTGCTTGATCAATACGTTCTGATGCCAGTAATACAGGGCGTGGCCGAAGATTAGCGCCATGGGATAGTCCGGCGGTGCCTTGCCCAGATCTTCCGGCTTGGGCACCGGCACAAACTTGAACGGCTTGCCCGGGATGCCGTCCTCGTGCAGATAGGTGGTGCCGAGTGGTTTGTCGGTGGTGCAGGGCCATTGGCGACCGTAATCCCGCGCCAGATTCTCATGCGAGGCGCCACTGTAAAACGGCACCGCCCGTCCGATCTCTTCCATGATTTCAGCGGCGGATTGGTAGCCCCAGTCCGCACCCAACGCGTGTGCGATTTCGGTGATCTGTTTCCAGGCCGGCACCGGCCCGCTGGGCGGTTCGATGATCTTATTGGCCATCTGAATCCGGCGATCGGTGCTGGTGAACGTGATTTGTTCTTCGCCGAAGGCCACCACCGGCAGCACCACATGCGCGTAACGCATCGTGCTGGTCTCGAACAGGTGCTGCACGACCACCAGTTCCATTTTTTCCAGGGCGTGCGCCGCGTCGCAAAACGTCGCGGTCGTCACCGGGTCGTACCGCAGCAGCCAGAGCCCCTTGATTTTGCCATCCACCGCGTTCTCCATGATGCGGCGGGCTTCCACACCCGGCGTGGTGGGCAACGGCGTTTTCCAGAGTTGCTCGAAGCGCTGCCGGGCGCTGGCGTCCTCCACGGGTTGGTAACCGGGCAGGCGATCATGCAACATGCCCATGTCGCAGACGCCTTGCAGGTTGTTATGCTCCGTCAGCGCAAAAATGCCCGAGGCCGGCCGCCCGATGTTGCCGGTCATCAGCGCCAGGTTGATCATGCTGCGCACGCTGTTCTTGCCGCGCGCCTCCACGCCGGTGGAATACAGGATGGCTGCGCTCTTGGCCTTGGCGTACGTCACCGCCGCCGCCTCGATCAATTCCGCCGGGACGCCGCAAATCTCCGCCGCGTTCAACAGGTCATATTGGTGTGCCTCGCTCGCAAACGCCTCGAATTCCCGGCAATGATGCCGGATGAACTGGTGATCCATTAGGCCGCGATCCAGGATGATCTTGGCCATTGCGCCGTACAGCGTCACGCGGTTGCCGGGCCGGATCAGCAGCAGATGATCTGCCAGTTCGGCCAGGCGATGCCGCCGGGCATCAATGACAATGAGTTTGGCCCCGGCCAGTTTGGCACGAATCACCCAGCCGCCAATCGTGGGCATCTGCTGGGCGAGGTCCACACCATCCACGATGATGACTTCGCTTTTGGCCAGTTCGCCGATGGAGTTGGTGGAAGCCGGACAGCCCAGCATATCCAGCAGGATATCCACCGAATTATTGCTGTACACCCCGGTGCCATGCTCCACGTTGTTGGTGCCGATGACGGACCGCGCCAGCTTTTGCAGCAGGTAGCTTTCCTCGTTGGAACAGCGCGGTGAATTGCAGAAGGCCAGCGCATCCGGTCCATGCTTCTTCCGAATCTCATTCAGGCGGGTGACGATGAACTGGATGGCCTCCGGCCATTCCACCGGTTCGAGCTTGCCATTCTTGCGCACCATTGGGTGCGTCAACCGGTCTGGTGAACTGGCAACCTCATGGACATTCCAACCGCGCACGCAGATGCGTCCCCGGTTGCTTGGATGCGTCATGCTGGGGTACACCCCGGTGACGCGATTTCCCGTGGTTTCGAGGTAGATACCGCAACCCACCCCGCAAAACGTACACGTTGTTAGTTTATGGGCCATGACCGTTTGCCAACACGTTGACTTGTAATGGGATGAACTTCGCCGCCGTCCCGTGGAGCCAGGGCCCCAGACAACTTTCGGGCTCATACTGAATATTTGGCTCATCCGCTACGCTACGCTAGCGGTTTTGCCGCTAAAGTGGCTAACCTGCTTTTGCCAAACCATGGAAGTTTTTTGGCCGCAGGTGTATTGCGTTCCTTTTGGGTCAAGTGTTGCCACGCCGGTAGCCAAGCGGCGTTTCCCCGGTGTAACGGCGAAAGACGTAACTAAAATACTGGCTGGAGGAGAATCCAACGGCGAAGGCGATTTCGGTAATGGAATCCTGGGTGGTGCTGAGCAGGGTTCGGGCCTGTTCCACGCGATAACGCAACAAGTAATCATTGGGCGTGGTACCCGTGACGGTTTTGAATAGGTCGAACATGCGCGCCCTGCTCAGCCCGATATGTTTCACCAGGTCGTTCATCCGCACCGGTTCCTGGTAACGCCGGTGCAGGTATGCTTTGGCGGCAGCCACGAGTTCATCTGGTCGCGCGGTGGTGGGCGTGCTCAACAGGCGAGTGGCTTCGATGAGGGCGGCACACGCCAGGTTGCGCAAGGAGGCCCGAATGATGGGGTCTGGCGACGCGGGGGAATACGCGCCCATTTCATCCAGCAACCGCGCGATGCTGGTTTTCAATTCACGACTCATCATACGCACGCTCAGCGCGGCATGCGAGAGGGTGGTTTGTATTTGATGCAACGTCGTTTTTTCAAATGGCGTATGGCGCGGGTTGCCGTTGGCCAAGGTGGCGCATTCAATGCCGCAAATCGTGGAGGGCATGCGCACATTGTGGACCCCGCGATGAATGACGCGGGACGGCACCACCACAAAATGTCCGCCGGTTAGTTCGCAAGTAGCCGCCTCCTTGACCTCGTAGGCGGTGGCGCCTTTCAACAGGAACAGCAGTTCAAAGCCAGCGTGCGAATGCCAGGGGATGTACCGCGTGCTGTGGCAGCGGATCGCCCCGATATGCGCAATGAGCGGCAGGCCAATGTCAATGCCTCTAATTTCTTCCATGTTCGATTCGTAGACCAGCCTGCCTTGCCTGTTCAAAATTGTCCACTAGACAATAACAAAAGACAATTCAATCGTCCCATGGTATTTCTTTTTCAGAATGATTACGAGCGAAAAGCTATTTTCACAACCGTTGCGGGGCATCGTTCCGCCGATGATCACCCCGCTGTGCGGGCGCGATACGCTGGATGTTGCCGGCCTCGAGCGGTTGATTGAACATATTTTTGCCGGTGGAGTGCATGGGCTGTTTATTCTGGGCACCAGCGGGGAAGCACCCAGCCTGAGTTACCGTTTGCGGCGCGAGTTGATTACCCGTGTGTGCGCCCAGGTCAAAGGACGGGTTCCGGTCCTGGTGGGCATCACGGATACTTCATTTGTCGAATCAGTGAGCCTGGCACGGCACTCCGCCGAGGCGGGCGCGCAGGCAGTGGTGACTTCCGCGCCGTATTACTTTCCGGCTGGCCAGCCTGAGCTGTTGGAATATATCGAACACCTGGTGCCGGAACTGCCATTACCGCTGTTCCTTTATAATATGCCGCAGATGACGAAGGTGATGTTCGAGCCGGAAACCATTCGCCGGGTGATGCATCTGGAACGCATTGTGGGTATCAAAGACAGTTCCGGGGATATGGAGTATTTCAAGAAACTGATGCCGTTTACCCGGCAACGGCCGGATTGGACGGTATTGATCGGGCCGGAACACCTACTGGTGCAATCCATGCGCTGTGGGGGGCACGGCGGTGTCAACGGTGGTGCCAATATCTGGCCGCAATTATACGTAAAACTGTTCGAGGCGGCCAGTCGCGGGGATGCGCAAACGCTCGCGTTGCTGGAGCCCAAGCTTACCAAACTTGGTGAAGTTTATTGCGTGGGACGGCATGCTTCCGCCGTCGTCAAGGGCATGAAGTGCGCCGCGTCATTATTAGGGCTTTGCGATGATTTCATGGCGGAGCCGTTCGTTCGTTTCCATGAACCGGAGCGCGCCAAAGTACGCGCGGTGCTCCAACAATTAAACCTCAAAGTCACATGAGAGCCCATCCACTCGTCTCATCCCTGATAGTTGGGATCAGTCTAATTTTCCCGGCATGGTCTGCTGAAAAACAAAATGCCGCCGCTCCGGATTTTACACTCTCTGGGCATGGCTGGTCGCTGCAACGGTTGGTGGATGGGGAACGCGCCTTTTCCAACCGTAATTACGTCTGGCAGAGCGTGCCGGAGAAGTTTCGGGGCTGGCGTTTCACGCAGACTGCCGGAGGTGAGCTGCCTAAAATTCACGTCACGCCAGCTCGTGATACGACACTGTTCGCAGTGATTCCTCAGGCGAAAACGAAGGTGGCTCTCGATGGCTGGAAGGCCGTGCCGGAAACCACCTTCCAGTACACGGATAGCGGCAAAACCAAGATGACGATCTATTGCCGCGCCGTTCAAGCGGGACAGGAGGTGGAACTGCCGCAGGGTAATTGGACTGGCACACTCCTGCTGTTACCGGACGTTGACAGTGTCAAGACACAGTCCGATGCTCCGCCCGCTGACCAGGCGCTGCAGCGGCTTAAATATAATAATCCGGGGCTTGTCGTGGACCTTGGGGTCGGCTTGTGGGCGTTTCCGTTACCCATGGATTTTAATGGTGACGGCAAGCTCGACCTCGTCGTGGATTGCCCCGATAAGCCTTATAATGGTACGTATTTCTTTGAGAATGCCTCCGGCGATCCCATGACGATATTCAAGCCGGGGCGTAGGATTAGCAAGGGGCTGCAGTTTGCCCAAGTGTCCATGGTGGATGATCACGCACGGATCTTGACTCCCGCGGCGGAGTATCCGGATTTCCTGAAAACCGGTCTGGAAAACCCAGTGAAGTTGCCGCTTCCCGCAAATATCCACCCCAAAAAGGTGCGCGGCAACTTCTGGCGGTACGTGGATTATGATGGCGATGGCAAGTTGGACCTGGTGGAGGGCGCGGATGATTGGACCGAGTACGGCTGGGACAACGCTTACGACGCAAGCGGGCGCTGGACGAATGGTCCGCTCAGAGGCTTTGTCTTTTTCATCCGCAATCTGGGGACCACCGCTGAGCCCAAGTATGATACTCCCGTGAAAGTCATGGCGGGCGACCAACCGGTGGAAACCTTTGGGTGGCCTTCGCCGTGTTTTGCGGATTTTCGCGACGTTGGCAAGCTGGACCTGATTTGCGGTGAGTTTCGGGATAGCTTCACCTTCTTTGAAAACATTGGGACGCGTACCGCGCCGAAGTATGCTCCTGGTAAAAAGCTCAAACTGCCTGATGGACAACCTTTGACCATGGCCCTGGAAATGATTACTCCGGTGGCGATTGATTGGAACAAGGATGGATATGTGGATTTGATCGTTGGAGATGAGGATGGCCGGGTGGCCTTTATTGAAAACACCGGAAAACTCGCCGCTGATGGCACTCCGCAGTTTCTGGCGCCGCGCTATTTTCAACAGGAAGCCGAGGATTTGAAGTTTGGCGCGCTCGCCACGCCGGTTGGGTTCGACTGGGATGGCGATGGGGACACGGATATCATTTGCGGCGATTCGGCTGGCCATATTGCTTTCTTCGAAAACCTCAGTGGCCCCGGCGTGGAGCATCCCAAGTGGGCTGCGCCCAAATTGCTCGAAGCCGATGGTAAAATTCTCCGCATCATGGCGGGCCCGAACGGCAGCATTCAGGGGCCGTGTGAAGCCAAGTGGGGCTACACCACGCTGTCGGTGGCGGACTGGGACGGTGATGGTTTGCCCGACCTGATCGTCAATTCCATTTGGGGCAAGGTGGTGTGGTATCGCAACGTTGGCACGCGCAAAGCTCCCAAGCTCGCCGCCGTGCAACCCATCGAGGTCGAGTGGGACGGCCCGCAACCAACGCTCGCCTGGGGATGGCAGCGTCCCAACGGCAAGGAACTGCTCACCCAATGGCGCACCACGCCCGTGGCCGTGGATTGGAACAAAGACGGCCTGATGGATCTCGTCATGCTGGATCACGAAGGTTATCTGTGCCTGTTTGAACGTGCCCGCCGGGATGGCAGATTGGTGCTGCTTTCCCCCAAGCGTGTCTTTTGCGATGAGCAGGGCCAGCCGCTCCGCCTGAATTCTGGCAGTGCGGGCAAGAGCGGTCGTCGCAAGCTCTGCATTGTGGATTGGGATGGCGATGGCAAGCTCGATCTCCTGTTGAACGCCGCCAACGCCAAGTTTATGCGCCAGGTGGATGCGCGCGATGGTAAATGGTTCTTCCGGGATATGGGTCTGCTCGTGAATCAGAACATCGAAGGGCACGATGTCAGCCCCACCGTCGTGGATTTCAACGGCGATGGCATCCCGGACTTTCTGGGTGGTGCGGAAGACGGGCATCTGTATTATTACAAGAATCCCCGGGCCAAGTGAATCGGGGCGCATTAATTAAGAAGACGATGGAACTTTGCTTGGCTTTACGTTGTCTTTATGGAAATATTCACGCCATGAAACACACATACTTATGGTTCGTTCTGGTCTTATTCAGTGGACAACTGGCCTTTGGCGCGCCAGCGACGAACCTGCCCGCTGCCAAGGAAACCGACTCGCGCCTGCAAGCCGATGGCAAAGGGTGGCGGCTGGATAAAGCCAAGATTACCGATGCCAAACGCCCGCGTGTCCTGTTGATCGGCGATTCCATTCTGAATGGCTACTTCAAGGCCGTCGCTTCCGCACTGGATGGCAAGGCGTACGTGGATGCCTGGGTCAATCCCTACTCGCAATCAACGCATTTGAACCAACTCCTGGCCGAAGTGCTTGCGCAAGGTCCGTACGACGTTGTGCATTTCAACATGGGCCTGCACGGATGGCAAGCAGGGCGCATTAAAGAGGGTACCTTCGAGCCGTTGACTAAGGCTTACGTGGAAGTCATCCGCGCCAAGCTGCCGCGCGCCAAAATCATCTGGGCCAGCAGTACGCCTGTCACGGTGAAAGGCAAACCCACCGAACTGGACCCGGCGATTAACCCCATCATCCTTGACCATAATCGCATGGCCGCGAAGGTCATGCAGGAGCTGCAGGTGCCAATCAATGATTTCTACACGTTGCTTGCAACAAAATTGGAATTGGCCCGCGGCGACCAATTTCATTGGAAGTCGGATGCTTACCAGATCCTCGCGAAAACCGTCACCACCTCTGTGCTGCGGGCGTTGGAGACGCCGTAAGCCGCGGCTCCGTCAGCGAATGCAACAAAACACCATCATGAAACATTCCCTCATCACCTTTGCCATATTGACTGGGCAACTTGGCAGTTTGCTGGCGGCCGATGCCCAACCGAGCCTGCTGAAAAGCGAATTCATCTACGAAACCGCGCCGTTTCCCTCGTGCCACGCCTCCACGATTGTGGAAACCTCCGGCGGCAAACTCCTGGCCGCCTGGTTTGGCGGTCAGGCCGAGGGTAAACCCGACGTTGGTATCTGGCTATCCCGCTTGGAATCCGGGCGTTGGACCGCGCCCGTGGAAGTGGCCGACGGCGTGCAGACCCCAGAACTACGGTATCCCTGCTGGAATCCCGTGCTTTTCCAGCCGAAAAATGCCCCCTTGATGCTGTTCTACAAGGTTGGTCCCAACCCCGCCGCGTGGTGGGGGATGCTGCGCACCTCCGCCGATGATGGCCAGACCTGGAGCGCGGCGCGCCGTCTGCCCGACGGCATCTTTGGCCCGATCAAGAACAAGCCCGTGCAACTGCTCAATGGCGATCTCCTTTGCCCCACCAGCACCGAGCACGCCGGTTGGCGCGTCCACTTTGAGCGCAGCCCGGATGGCGGGCAAACCTGGACGGCCAGCGCACCCGTCAACGATGGCAAGACCATTGGTGCTATCCAACCGAGCATCCTGTTTCATCCCGGCGGCCAATTGCAGGCCATCGGGCGCACCAAACAGAAAAGCATCTTTGAGATTTGGTCCCAGGACGGCGGAAAGACCTGGGGGGCGATGACCTTGACGGCGCTGCCGAACCCGAATGCCGGTACCGACGCGGTCACTTTGCGCGATGGCCGGCATTTGCTGGTTTACAATCATACACCCAAGGGGCGCACACCGCTCAACGTGGCCATTTCCCGTGATGGCAAGGATTGGCAGGCCGCCTTGGTGCTGGAAAACGAACCGGGCGAATACTCCTATCCCGCCGTGATTCAAGCCAGCGATGGTTTGGTGCATACGGTTTATACGTGGAAGCGCCAACGCATCCGCCATGCCGTGATTGACCTGGCCAAGCTGGCACCATGATATATTAGCCAGTCTTAAACTTAAGAAGAAGCTTTCCCAGCCTGGGATATTCATTGAAGGTGTTGCTTTTCTGGTAAATTTCTTTTGACAAGACTCTAAAAAGTACTTAGTTAGCTAACGAATTGAACATGAAGCGAACGTGCGATAAGCCCAGAGCCGCGGTGACGGAAGCAGTCTTCCATTCATTTTTGCGGTCGTGGGGATTGCTGCGGCAGGTGCAGGACCCTTATTTTGCGCGGTTTGGCATCAGTGCGTCGCAGTGGGGTATCTTGCGGGTGCTGCAGCGGGCGGAACTGAAAGGCGAAATGGAATTGTCCTTGAAGGAGGTGGCTAGCCGTTTATTCATTCAGCCGCCCAGCGTGACTGGCGTTGTGGATCGGATGGAACGGCTGGGGTTTGTGGAACGCAAACCTTCCAAGACGGACTTGCGGGTACGCCATCTCAGCCTGACGCCGCATGCACGTACACTCATGGCCAAGGTGTTGGAAGGTCATGCGGAACGGATACAGTCACTGATGGGTGGCCTCGAACCACATGAACAGGAAACCATGCTTGGCCTGCTCCAACGGATGGAGGCACATCTGCAAACACTCGTTTCGTTACCGTCCGCTAATGAAATGTCAAACCAGGAGGCAAGGCGGGAACACAGTTCCCGGCAACGGTCATCTATCCACCAAGAACGAAACCTAGCAACGAAGTAACCAAGAAAGAATCTATGGCTCTCCAAAATGAAATGAACAGTAAGATTCCATCGGCCAACGGTGGTGAAGCCGCTCCAGTGCATAACTCATCCGTTACAAAATGGGTGGTAATCCTCATGGTTGGCGCATTGATTGCGGCGGCAGCGTATTGGTGGAGTACCCATAATGCACCGGCCGAAAAAAAGCCTTCAGGCTTTGCGCGCGGAGAAATGCCGCCAGTGCCAGTCGTGGCGGGTGTGGTCGCCGAAAAGGATGTACCGATTTACCTGGAAGGGTTGGGTACGGTTCAGGCATTCAATACGGTCACGGTCCGTGCCCGGGTGGATGGGCAGATTGTGAAAGTGGCCTTTACGGAAGGTCAAGAGGTTCATGCTGGCGACGTTCTTGTGCAAATAGATCCAGACCCTTACCGTACCGTATTGGATCAGGCGGTCGCCAAGAAGGGGCAGGATGAAGCCCTGCTCGGAAACGCAAAGGCAGACCTGAAACGCTATGGTGATTTGCTGGCGAACGAGGGGGTTACGCAACAAGTCTTCGACACGCAGAAAGCACAGGTAAATCAGTTGGAGGCGGCGGTGAAAGCGGACCAAGCCACCATTGAGAGCGCAAAAGTCCAGCTTGCCTATACCACCATTGTCTCTCCCATTGATGGGCGCATCGGCATGCGCTTGGTGGATCAGGGCAACATGGTTCGCGCCAGCGACGCGACTGGTCTGGTGGTAATCACCCAGTTGAAACCAATCTCCGTCGTCTTCACATTGCCCGAACAAACGCTGGGGAAAATTCAAAAACAAGCATCCTTGGCCGCTGATCTCACGGTTTTCGCGATTGGGCGGGATAACGTCAATGTGCTGGGCGAAGGTAAACTCACCGTCATTGACAACCAGATAGATACCACCACCGGCACTATCAAGCTGAAAGCCACTTTCCCGAATACCGATTTGCGTCTCTGGCCGGGGCAGTTCGTCAACGCGCGGCTGTTAGTGAACGTTCGCAAAGGCAGTGCCGTGGTGCCGGCGTCCGTGGTGCAGCGCGGGCCGGAAGGCGCCTTTGCATTTGTGATCAAGGAAGATCAGACGGTGGAAATTCGGCCGATCAAAGTCGCCCAGATTGAACAGGGGGAAGCGTTGATCGAGGATGGCCTTCATTCCGGAGAACGCGTGGTGGTGGACGGTCAGTACAAGTTGCAGAAAGGGTCCAAGGTCAAAACGGCCGACGCATCCGGCTCTGGTCAGGGGGGTGAGCGTGGAGGTCGCCGGCCCAAGTCTGCGGGTGCGAGCGATGATGGCGGTACTCGTGGAACCAAGAAAGCCAAGCCGTGAACATCTCCGAGCCATTCATTCATCGCCCGATTGCCACCTCGCTCTTGATGGCAGGCATCCTCTTGATGGGGGCGCTGGGCTATACGCTACTGCCGATCTCATCGCTGCCGCCGGTGGATTTCCCGACCATTCAAGTCACCGCACAGTATCCTGGGGCGAGTCCCGAGGTGATGGCGTCGTCTGTCACCACACCGTTGGAGCGGCAATTCGGCCAGATCAGCGGGCTGGCGCTGATGACGTCGGTGAGTTCCTTTGGCAACGCCAGTATCACGCTGCAATTCGTGCTCGACCGTGATATTGATGCGGCGGCACAAGACGTTCAGGCGGCCATGAATGCCGCTAACGGGGTGCTGCCGAAAATGCCCAATCCGCCGACCTATAGCAAAGTGAATCCGGCAGATACGCCTATCCTTACGCTTCAAATCAGTTCGGACTCCCTCCCGCTGGAAAAGGTCAACGACTTGGCGGATACGCTGATTGCCCAGAAGCTCAGTGAAGTGACTGGGGTCGGGCTTGTCACCATCGAAGGCAACCAGAAGCCTGCGGTACGGGTTCGCATTAATCCCCTGGCTATAACCGCGCAAGGACTCAGTCTTGAAGACGTGCGGGCCGCGTTGGTGCAAAACAACGTCAATGCCCCCAAGGGTAGCTTCGATGGAAAACGTCAGTCGTACTCCATCAACGCCAACGATCAGATTTTTTCTGCCACAGAATTTCGCGATGTCATCATCGCCTATAAAAAAGGTTCTCCGGTGCGTCTGCGGGATATTGGCGATGTGATTGACAATGTCGAGAATGTGCGTCTGGCGGGCTGGGTGGACCGCAAACCGGCGGTGATCCTGGATATTCAGCGCCAGCCCGGGGCGAACATCATTGAAACTGCCAACCGGGTAAAGGCATTGTTGCCGAAGTTGCGCTTGTCCATTCCCCCGTCGGTGACGATCTCCATTCTCACTGACCGCACGGAAACGATTCGTGCCTCTGTGGCTGACGTGCAGTTTACGCTAGTATTGGCAGTTTTACTGGTGGTTATGGTGATCTTCGTGTTCCTGCGAAAATTCTGGGCGACCGTTATCCCCAGCGTGGCCCTGCCGCTGACCATTGTGGGCACGTTTGGCATCATGCATTTGGTTGGGTTCAGTCTGGATAACCTATCGCTCATGGCACTGACGATTTCCACGGGGTTTGTGGTGGATGACGCCATCGTGATGATTGAAAATATTGTACGCTATATTGAAGCGGGAGAGCGTCCGATGGCAGCGGCACTAAAGGGCGCGAAGCAGATCGGGTTCACCATTATTTCGTTGAGTTTTTCGCTGATCGCAGTGTTCATTCCGCTGATTTTCATGACCGGTATTGTGGGGCGGCTGTTCCGGGAATTTGCGATCACCTTAAGCGCGGCAGTAGTGGTTTCGGCCATCGTATCGCTGACGTTGACGCCAATGATGTGCGCGCGACTGCTGACGGTGGATGATAAGTCGAAGCACGGACGCTTGTATCTGGCCACCGACCGGATGTTCCAAGGACTGCTTGACGCGTATGATCGCAGCCTGCAATGGGTGCTAAGACATCAGGCACTCACGTTGACCGTGGCCATTGCCACGATGGTGGCCACCGTGTGGCTTTATGTCATCATTCCCAAGAGTCTGTTGCCACAGCAGGACACGGGGTTGATCATCGGCGTTACAGATTCAGCGCAGTCCATTTCGTTCAAATCCATGGTCGAACGACAACGCACCATTGCAGAAATCGTGCGTCAGGATCCGGACGTGCTAAGCGTGGCATCGTTTGTTGGCGCTGGCACCGTGAATGCGACCGTAAATTCGGGCCGATTATACATCAATCTCAAGCCGCGCGATCGCCGCAAAGCCAGTGCGGATGAGATCATTGGCCGGTTGCGCGCGGCAACGGAACCGGTGGAGGGCATTTCCTTGTTTATGCAGGCGGCGCAAGATGTGCAGATTGACAGCCGTGTCAGCCGCACTCAATTTCAATATACGCTGCAAGATGCAGATGTGGTCGAACTCTCTAATTGGGCACCGAAACTGTTGGCCGCGCTGCGGAACAAGCCTGAATTGGTGGATGTCGCCACGGATCAACAATCGGGGGGCCTTCAGGTCAAAGTGGAAGTGGACCGCGAGAAAGCGTCACGTTTTAACGTCCTTACGCAAGCTATTGATGACACCCTCTATGACGCCTTCGGGCAACGCCAGGTCTCGACCATCTTCACACAACTCAACCAATACCGGGTCATCCTTGAAGTGGACCCCCAATATCAACTTTCTCCGGAGTCTTTGAGTAAAATCTACGTCAAGTCTGCGACCGGGCAGATGGTGCCTTTGAGCGCCTTTGCGACCGTGAGCATTGCCACTGCGCCGCTAACCATCGTTCATCAGGGGCAGTTCCCGGCGGTGACGCTGTCCTTTAATCTCGATTCGGCCAGTTCACTCGGTGAGGCCGTGAAGGCCATTCAGGCTGCGGAAAAGGAAATCGGTCTGCCGGAGACGGTGGTGGCCACGTTTAGCGGTAGCGCCGCCGAGTTTCGCTCATCCCTGGAAAGTGAACCGTTCCTGATCCTTGCCGCCATTATCGTGATCTACATTGTATTGGGGGTGCTTTATGAGAGCTATGTGCATCCCATCACAATTCTATCGAGCCTGCCGTCGGCCGGCGTGGGTGCGCTCCTGGCACTGATGGTGACGGGCCAGAGTCTTTCGCTCGTTGCGCTCATTGGCATCATTCTACTGATTGGCATTGTGCAAAAAAATGCGATCATGATGATTGATTTTGCGCTGGATGCCGAGCGCACGGAAGGATTGCCGCCGGCGAAATCCATTTACCAAGCGTGTCTGCTGCGGTTCCGGCCAATCATGATGACCACCATGGCGGCGCTGCTCGGCGCGTTGCCCTTGGCGTTGCAGGAAGGCACTGGTTCCGAACTGCGCCGTCCGCTCGGCATTGCCATCGTGGGCGGCCTGTTGCTTTCGCAACTCATCACGCTCTACACCACGCCGGTCGTTTATCTCTATCTGGATCGGTTGGGGCGCTGGGCTCGGGGTGGACGCGCGGTTACGCGGGTGGAAGAAACCGAAGGAATGGCTACCGCGCCGGCTTTCACCGGGCCAAACCCGCCTGTCCAATTATGAATTCAAACTTGGGAATTTTGTTTGCGCTTTCTCCGAAATTCGTAATTCGGATCTCGGCTTTCTTTCGGCGTTCGTGGTTCGGAGTTCGGACTTCTTTTGGACGCTCATGAATATTTCCGCGCCATTTATTCGCCGCCCGGCTGGCACCTCGCTGCTGGCCATCGGTCTGTTTTTGCTTGGTATCGTGGCCTATCATTTCATGCCGGTGGCGGCCATTCCCCGCGTGGATTATCCGATGATCAGTGTTTCAGCCTCGTTACCGGGCGCGGATCCGGCCACCGTGGCGTCGTCGCTGGCGGCACCATTGGAGCGTCGCCTTGCCCAGATCGCCGGGGTTTCTGAAATCACTTCGGTCAGTACTTTGGGCGGTTGTTCCATCACCATTCAGTTCGATTTAAATCGCAAAGTGGATGGCGCGGCACGCGACGTACAGGCTGCCATTAACGCCGCAGCGGCGGATTTGCCGATTAACCTGCCCAGCCCGCCGACCTACCGGAAAGTCAACCCGGCCGATGCCCCCATCATGATTCTGGCGATGCGGTCGGAGACGCTGCCGCCCACCCAGGTGTTTGAGTACGCTGATACCATCATTGGCCAGCGATTGAGTCAGGTGGAAGGTGTCAGTCAGGCCAACATCAGCGGCGCGGACAAATCAGCCGTGCGCGTTCAGGTCAATCCCGGCGCGATCGCCTCGGCTGGGCTCAGCTTGGAGGATGTTCGCACCCTCCTCAGTCAGGTGAATGTGGATTTGCCCAAAGGCAGTTTTGATGGGGAATATCACTCCTATACACTGGTCAGTAATGATCAAATTCAAGATGCCAAGGACTATCATAATCTCATTCTTACGCAGCAGCGTGGTGTTCCCATCAAGTTGAACGCACTGGGCCAGGCTGTCGAGAGCGTCGAGAACTCCCGGGTTGCGGGTTGGGCGGGCACGAACCGGTCGGTGTTGGTGATCGTTTTCAAGCAGGCGGGGGCCAACGTGATTGAAACGGTGGACCGGATTCGCGCGATTCTGCCACAACTCGAAAAATGGATTCCTCCGTCCGTGAAAATTACCGAACTGAGCGACCGGACAACGACGATCCGCGCCTCCGTTCATGACGTGCAACTCTCGCTCCAGCTCAGCATCGCGCTGGTGGTGATGGTCATTTTCCTTTTCTTGCGGCGGTTCTGGCCGACGTTTATTGCCAGCATCACGGTACCATTGGCGCTGGCCGGTACGTTCGCCTTCATGTACCTGTGCCATTTCAGCATTGATAATCTCTCGCTCATGGCGGTCACCATTTCCGTTGGTTTTGTGGTGGATGACGCCATCGTGGTCATCGAGAATATTCATCGTTTTATTGAACTCGGCGATACGCCGAGGCAAGCGGCATTTAAAGGGGCTAAACAGATCGGGTTCACGGTCATCTCCATGAGTACTTCGCTCATCGCCGTGTTCATCCCGCTGCTGTTTATGGGGGGATTGATCGGGCGCTTATTTCACGAGTTCGCCGTGACGGTGAGCTTGGCTATTCTGGTATCCGGCGTCATTTCATTGACGCTCACACCAATGCTCTGCTCCCGCTTCCTGAAAGCGGAGGCTTCCTATAAGAAACCGGGCTTTTTCAACCGTGCCTGCGAAAGTAGTTTTAACTGGTTGCTTGGACATTACGAAACCGGATTGAAATGGGTGCTGCGTCATCCCGGGTTCATGATGATGATTGCCTTGGGCACATTGGTTGCCACCATCTGGCTTTACCAGGCGGTTCCCAAAGGATTCTTTCCGCAACAGGATACCGGCATCCTGATGGGGGCCTCTGACGCGGCTCAGGATATCTCCTTTCCCGCGATGGCGGAGCTTCAGCAAAAGGTGGCGCGAATCGTTCTGAACGATCCGGCGGTGGCCACAGTTGGATCTTTCCTAGGTTCGGGTGGCGGCGGCAGTTCCACGGTCAACAACGGCCGCATGTTCATTACTTTAAAACCGCTGGCCGAACGCAAAGTGAGCGCGGATCAGGTGATCGCCCGCCTGCGCCGAAAGCTGGGCGAGGTCATTGGCATGAACCTGTTTCTCCAGGCGTCACAGGATATCCGTGTCGGTGGGCGGATGGGCCGGGCGCAATTCCAATACGCGCTGCAATCCGGCAATCTGGATGAACTCAATCTCTGGTCCACGCGGCTGACGGAACAACTTCGCCGTTCACCGGAACTGCGGGATGTCAACAGCGATCAGCAGACGCGTGGCTTGCAAACCACGATTGTCATTGATCGCGCTGCCGCCTCGCGTCTCGGCGTTTCACCCATCGCGATAGACAATACGCTCTATGATGCGTTTGGCCAGCGCCAGGTCTCCACGATGTATCAGCAATACAACCAGCATCATGTCATTCTCGAAGTGGAGCCGGGGTATTTGCAGGACCCCTCCGCGCTCAGCAAAATTTATGTCCGTTCCACGAACGGAGTGCAGGTGCCGTTGATGACGGTGGCGAAGTTTAAAACGGAGAACACGTTTCTCTCGGTGAATCACCAAGGCCAGTTCCCGGCGGTTACGATTTCGTTCAACCTGGCTACGGGAGTCGCGCTTGGGCAGGCCACTGAAGTCATTGAAAAGGCGGTTCGGGACCTTCAGATGCCTTCCAGCGTGCAGGGCAGTTTTCAAGGCACGGCGCAAATGTTTCGCGCCTCCATGACCAACATGCCGCTGCTGATCGCCGCAGCGCTGATCGCGGTTTATGTGGTGCTCGGCATGCTCTACGAGAGCCTGATTCATCCGCTTACCATCATCTCCACGCTACCCTCTGCCGGTGTTGGCGCCTTGCTTGCCCTCATGATTGGCGGGTTTGACCTGTCCTTGATTTCCTTCATCGGCATCATACTCCTGATGGGCATCGTGAAGAAAAACGCCATCATGATGATTGACTTCGCGCTCGAAGCGGAGCGCCACGAAGGGCTCAGTCCGCGGGATGCCATCTATAAAGCGTGTGTGATCCGGTTCCGGCCAATCATGATGACCACGATGGCTGCGTTATTCGGCGCGATTCCGCTGGCGATTGGTATCGGCACAGGTTCCGAGTTGCGCCAACCGCTTGGCATAGCGGTGGTCGGCGGTTTGGTGCTCTCGCAGACCCTCACGCTTTACACGACGCCGGTGATTTACCTGGCATTCGAGAGCCTGGGACAGCGCTTTAAAGCGTGGCGTCGCGGGCGCAAACTTCAACTCGCACCCGCCTGATGAAATTTGAGGAAACTTGGCCTATGAAAATCAAACGAACACTATTTCTCAGCAGCGCCTGCGCTGTCGTCCTGTTGGCTGGCTGTGCCGTGGGGCCGAATTATCAGCGGCCATCGGCACTCGGCACGAACGCAATACCTGCGACTTTTACTGGAACCACCAATCATTTGGGTGAGTGGAAAACGGCGGAACCCTCCGCGCACCTGCCGCGGGGTGCATGGTGGGAAATTTTCGGTGACGCGGAATTGAACCGCCTTGAAACACTGGCGACCGCCGGCAATCAGGAGTTGGTTGCCGCGCTCGCGCATATTGAGCAGGCGCGCGCCCTGGTCAGCGTGACGCGTGCGGATATCTTTCCTCAACTTTCAGTTGTCCCCAGCGCCAATCGCCAGCGTACCAGCGAGAAAATGCTCACCGGCAAGAGTTCCATGTACAACACGTTTACGGCTCCGCTCGAAGCGAGTTGGGAACCCGACCTTTGGGGCCGCGTCCGCCATGGGGTGCAAGGCGCGCGCGCCCGCCTGACCGCCGCTGCGGATGATTTGGAGTCTGCCAACCTCGCGATTCAGGCGGAAGTCGCCCTCAATTACTTTACGCTGCGGTCGCTTGAAGAGACCCGCAGCTTGTACGAGGAAACCATTAAATCCTATCAGCGCTCCCTCGACCTGACGCAGAATCGGCATACGAACGGCATCGCCACCGATTTCGATGTGTCGCTGGCTGAAACCCAGCTTAAATCCACCGAGGCGCAATTACCGGCGGTGGATCTGCAAAGCGCCAACCTCCGGCACGCGCTGGCGACGCTCTGCGGGCAGCCAGCCATGAGCTTCATCATTAACGAGGCGAAGACCAATTTGGTCGCGGCTCCCGGCGTCCCGCTTTCGTTGCCCAGCGAGTTACTGGAACGCCGCCCGGACATCGCCGCCGCCGAACGCCGGATGGCTGCGGCCAACGCCGACGTTGGCGTGGCCGCCACGGCCTTCTATCCGCGGGTCATCTTCAGTGGGCTCGCTGGTTTTCAATCCATTGACGCGGGCATGGTTTTCACCTGGCCGAGTCGTGTTTGGTCGGTGGGGCCTTCATTGCAGCTACCGCTCTTCACCGGCGGACGCAATCGCGCCCAACTCGCCTCTGTGCGGGCTGGCTATGATGCCATCGTCGCCAATTATCGGCAGACCGTTTTGAATGCCTTCCAGGAAGTCGAGGATCAACTTGCCGCCCAACGCCTGCTGGCCAGGCAATTTGACGCTGAAAATGCCGCGCTCAAGTCTGCCCGCCGCACCCTCGAAATTTCTCTCTTGCGTTACAAGGGTGGCTTGCTCACCTACTTGGATGTCGCCACCGCCCAAAATGCCGCGTTGGCCCACGAACAGACCGTTGTGCAACTCAGTGCCCGTCGTCTGGTCGCCAGTGTGACGCTCATTAAGGCGCTGGGCGCTGGGTGGAGCGTGGATGACGGTGGTGGTGGAACACGGGGACAGCAGAATAAGACGTCAACAAAGATACCCTAAAAAGTTGGCCGGTGAGTCCCGCTTCGGCTTCAACCGGTGAAAGAATATATATTCCTGGGCATTATTCGTAGGTATCATAGTCCCCTATTCTATCCGTTTGGAGATATGATAAAAGCCCGCGTCGCTCCCAGCAAGGCGATGGAGACGGGTTTCGGCTGATTCGTCCAACAATTTAGCGATGGTACGCAACAGTGTCGGAATATCCATCGGTTTCTCCAGTAAAACGCCAGCGCCGGAACCGACGGCTGTGAATAATTGATTCGGGCGCGCAGTCGCAATAATGATGGGAAACAGCGATAACTTGAACCACGCCGCATTGACCCCAAACCGCTGGCTCGGTACATGCCCCCCGGCCAGCTCATTCTTCACCTCATCATGCGTGTGTTCCACCGTCCCCGCCTTCTCCCGATGCCAAGCTAACAATCGGCCCCCCTTGATCGCCTGATTGGTCACCACCGCATGAAAATGCCGGTCGGTGCCGTCGGCAAACAACAGCCCTTGCGCTTTGCGCAATCGCAGCCCCACATACCGCAGCGGCTGGCGGTCCTTATGCTCCACTTTTTCCCCCGGCACAAAGTCCACTTCCGCCCACTGTCGTAACGTGCCGTCCGCCTCGCTTCCGAAGGTTTGCCAATCGCCTTCCGCCACCTTCCGCAGCGCCGCCGCCAGGGGCTCGCTCAGCACCGCACTGACCGCAAAGCCAATCCGGCCGCCCGGTTCCGTTTGCCGATCCGCATGGTTCAACCACGCCAGCAACCCGTGCTCATGACAGGCCGAATCCCCACGGAAATACCGTTGGCTCACCGTTGCTGGCAACGCGGCAAACGCCAGTTGCGCGCACGTCAGGGGCTCCTGCTGCGCCGGCACATTGCTGTCCCGCAACTCGTCTGCCAACACCAAATCGGCTTCCGCCCACACCGCCACCATGGGCTGATAGCCTTGGCCGCCCTCGTAGTGGGCATAGGCCGCCGTCTTGTGACTTTCAATGATCGTCGCGTCCTGATCCACCGTGGCGATCCGTTGCGCCTGCCCTTGCTGCGCATAGCGTTTAGCCACGTTCCACACCAAGCCCCGTTGCACTTCCTGTAAGGCTTGGATTGGCGCACTGGACGGAAATATGAAACTCTTTTGCACCGCCCGCGCGGGCTGCATGGTTTCCAATTTCTCGTCGTGGAAGCGTTCGAGAAACTCCCGCACCGCCGTGGCCTTGGGCAGCGCGTAGCCCAGACCGTGCGCCAGGCAATCGTCCCCAACCAAAAGGCGCAGGTCATCGGGGCATTCCCCGCCCACTGCCTGAAGCAGGTGGATCGTTTCCACCAACTGGGCTTCAGCAAAGCCGCGCTGGCGTTGGCGCAACGGGAGATTGGCGGCGATGAGTTGCGGCAGCCTCAGGGACCGGAACGCGCGGGAGACACTCAACAGTCCGGCATGGGCGCTGGTCGCCTCGTGCAAGAGGGGCGTCCAGGACAAAGGGCGTCTTGTGTAACAGTGGCAAACGTGCGGCCATGGCTATACATATAGAATATCTATATATATAATTCAACTTAAAAATAAACAAATATAGGTCCCAGCGAACCCAAATTGAAAGATCAGTAAATTAGGCGTGGATTAGGGCAGGTATCGGGAATGTCCCCGCTTTTGTCACCTGACGGCTTGGCCGCAAGGCAAGGGCCAAGGCGTTCAACCTGCCCCTGCCATAAAAAATGCGAGGCCCAAGGCCTCGCGGTTGCGGGAATTAACCGCCTCGCGGCCAGTCCGGCGGGAGTGCAATGGCGAAAAAAACAAATTCTTATCAGTTTTTGAGTTCCGCCATCGCTTCAGCCAAGCCCTTCCCGATGCCACCGAGGATCTTTGCCGAGCCGAGATAGTGAAATTCAAGGTTGGAGATGCCTTTCTCCAGCACCTGTCGTTCCCGCTCCGTGAGGCCCGCCAGGCGGAGTTTCTCCAACGCCGCCTTTTCATCAGCGGGTTTCAATTTGCCTGCGGTCGCGAGTTTCTTCGCCCGCTGTTTAATTTCATTCTCCCTCGCTTTCGCGGCGGTTAACTCAAGGTCCCAATACTTCTCGGTTCGAACGGCCACGACATTGCCTTTGAACTCCGGCAACTGAGCTGGTGCCGCCATCGCATCGCGGAAGTTCTGGTGCGTCGCCTTGTAGCGCTGCTGGTCGGGACCATATTCCGCCGTCGGCCCGCCCACGCCGAGCACACCGATGACGAAAGGCAGCTTCGGCGCGTTCAAATCCTTGCGCACATCGCGGATGAAGTGAGCCATCGCCGTGCTGTAGGCGTCGTAGCCGCCGGGTTTGTCGCGATTCGGATAGGTACCGGAATCCACCAGGTCGTTCCAACCTTGGAACCACACAAAGCCGGCCAGCTCGTAACCCTGCGCGGCATCGTAGCCGGGCACCACGCGCTTGATGTCCGCGAGCACCTTCTTCACATGCTCGACCATTAAGCGGTAGTTCACGCCCGTTTCCTTTTCCTTCGCGGCTTTGATGGCTGCGAGGTCCTTGCCCTGTTTTTTGAAAGTGGCGAGCTGCGTTTCATTAAACACATACGGTCCGGCGCTCGGCGGGCGGAAGTCGGTATTCAGGCTTTTGCCGCCCCATGCGGTCTTGATGAGCAGAATGGGTGCGTCCGTGAACTTCTGCATGTAGAGACCAAAGGTGAACTCAGGCCCGATTTTCGGCCCGTTCTGGCTGGCACCAAAGCCGGCGGTCAACTTGCCCGTCTGCTCCGTGTCGGCGGAGCCAAGCGAGGAAATCCATACGCGCTCGCAGACCTTCGGCTTCCCATCCGCGCCCAGCATCTCGGCCAGCATCGGTTTGGTGGCCGGGTCCATGCCGATGTGCTCGAAGGTGCTGACTTTGGCATGGCCCTGCATATTGGACTGCCCGGCGAGGATGAAGACTTTCAGGGGCTTCGCTTGAAGCTGAGTCGCAAGAAGGAGTGAGGTGAGCGAGAGAAAAAAACGAGTGGGGGGGATGCGCATAGGTTTCATGGTTTAGTTCCGGCGTCGTGCTCCCATACCGATTTCAGGGTGTTCACCGTCAACGATGTGAGCCGCACGTCGTCGCCTTTGGCGAACACCGCCACCGTACGCTCCTCCTCCTTGGGAAGAATGGCCATCGGCATATAGACACGTCCGTCGTTAGCAAAGATCTCGAGCGAGACGCGGTCGAGCAAGAGTCGCAGCTTAATCGTGCCGTTGACCGGTTTGAGCGGGGCGGTGCGATCAGCGCATTTCAACAGTCCGCTCTTGGCGTCGAACGTGACGGCGACGCCGCGCAAGTTCAGCCCCACTTCCTCCGTCGCCACGCCGACTGAAAACTCGGCGGAAATATCAAGCAGTCCGGCCTCCACTTCCGGCAGGACGGTGCCTTTGGGAGTGAGCGGGAATTTGGAAAACTCGCGCCTGGCCATGTAGAGCGACGCGATTTCCCGAATCGGCCAGGCGAAAAGACGCGGCCCCTCCTCCGTGGTCCGCAAGGTCAACTCCGTGGGAAAGTTCATCATCTGGCTGAAGGGCATTCCAGGCATGCGCGTGTTGAAAGCACAGCCAACATTGATTCGTCGCCCATCCTCCGCCGGAATATTGTTATAGGACTGCGCCGCACCGTAAGTGTTGCCAAAGTTGAATTGGAGTATTTTAGTGTCAGGCGTGAACTGCTTGCCGTCGAAAGTCCCGACGAGATAGCGGCCGCCGGCATACTTGCCGCCAACGCACAACGATGGGATATGATTGGGCATCAGAACCCATTTCTTGTTCTTCTGATTTCCTCCGATTGGCAGTTCGAAAAGATCGGGACATTCCCAGCAGTCCGGGATTCCGCTATTCCGTTCCCAATGTTTGAGGTCCATCGAACTGAAGAATTCGAAACCGCATTCCGCCTTCTCCAGCCAGCCCGGCTTCCCGGGCGGAACCTCGGGCGACGATTTCAGGATCCGGCAGGTGACCATGATCCAGCGACGGGTGGCCTCGTGCCAAAATACGCGCGGGTCGCCGCCGAGTTTTCCAGGGAGCGGGTTGCCGGAATATTCGGTGAAAGTCCGGCCGTCATCCGTGCTGTAGGTGAGGCATATCCCACGTCGGGTGCTGGGATAGACGATGACGATGGTGTCTTCCGTCCCCTGCTTAAACCCCGCCGTGTTCTCCTTGTCCACAACGGCACTGCCGGAATAAGGATGATCGCCACACTTGGGTGGGTGAAGGGCGATG
The DNA here is from genome assembly GCA_037139415.1 of Verrucomicrobiota bacterium. Lineage (NCBI taxonomy): Bacteria > Pseudomonadati > Verrucomicrobiota > Verrucomicrobiota bacterium. Next base: position 39,839 of record JBAXGN010000045.1, read on the forward strand.
GGCAGTTCCTGCCAATGCACCAAGTCTTTGCTGACCGTGTGGCCCCAGTGCATGTTGCCCCACTTGAGCCCATAAGGATTGTATTGAAAGAAAAGATGGTAGTCGCCCCTGTAATAAACCAGACCGTTGGGATCGCCCACCCAACCGCGGCGTGGCGAGAAATGAAATTGCGGACGCAACGGCTCACGATAGAGATTCTCCGCATCAAGCAGCGTGTCGGACTGGCGGAGTGAAGCGAGCGCCTTCGATCCCGTGGGCAACGTGTCTGCGCCCACGCTCAGTGTCTTGCCAACCCACACGCTCACATCGAGCGGCGCCCACCAGTCGGCATCGGCATCGGCCAGTTCGATGTCGAAGCGACGAACCTCCTTGCCATCCACGCTCACCGTCACCACGCGTTTCGCTGCGCCGTTCTTCACTGGAAAATGGAGCAGCTTGTTTTCAACAACAACTTCCCGCGCAACGATCGTTGCGACCATCGTCGGCGACGCATCGGCGGCGTGCAGCGCGGCCAGCGGCGCCAGCAGCAGGGCGGTGAGGAGTGTGAGGATGCACTTCTTGGTTGTTCTTTTCGTTTTCATTTGATTCGTCATTTCCAATGCTTGGAAAGAGCCGACGCGGAGTTTTCCAAACCTTGGAACTTCCGGCAAGTTTCGCCCGGCGTGCAGCGTGGCCAGTGGCGCCAACAACAGGACGGCGAGCGTGAGGGTTGAGAGTCTGTTCATGGGCGTTACTGTCGTTCGAAGTAAAGCAGGCGACCGAGGGGGACGGCGAAGCTTTTTTGGATGGGGCCGGCGATCAGGGTGCCGTCGTCGGCTTTCCATTTGCCGGACGGAATCCGCACGGTGCGGGCGGTGCCCTTGGTAACCATTGGAGCCACCAGCAGGTCGTCGCCCATCAAGAATTGGTCTTTGACGTTCTCGTAGCCGCCGTCGGGGAATACGTAGGCCAGCGGGCGCAGGATCGGTTCGCCGGTGGCGGCGCTGGCTTGGGCGAGTTCGAGGATGCGCGGCGTGAACCGTATCCGCAACGCCACGGCCTGTTTGACGGCGGTCAGATGGGCGGCGTCCAGCACACGCCAGGGTGCGACGGAGAATTGCATCATTGGGGCGAGGGCGTGGACTTGCGCGGACCGCACGATCAGGGCTTGGTCAATGGTCGCCGTATCGAGGAAGGACGTGAATTCGCCGCCGCCGATCAGATCGGGACAGACAAACGTGTACCCCATTAGCCCGGCGGCGATCATGTCGGGGATGAGTTGTTCAAGGTCGGGCCAATTGTGGCTCTTGTCGCAGAGGCGTTGCACGAGTGGCCGGCCCGCGAACTTCCATGTGGCGCGATACTCGTTGAGCGGAAAGGCGAGGCCGATCTCGCCAAACAGCCGGGCGTGCTCATTGGGGTCGAGTTTCTCGTGGGCGAGATATTGCGCTTTGTAGAACTCGGTGTCGCCGGCATCGAGCTTGAAACCGTCCACGCCGTAGGTGGCTTGCAGGCGCGTGAGTTCGCCGGTGAACCACGTCTTGGCGGCCGGGTTCGAGAGGTCGAGCATGGCGCTGTTGCCGTTCCACCATTTGACCATCGCGGGATCGCCGGGTTGATCCATGAAGAAGGCTTTTTTCCTGGCCAGCGCGCGGTAAACGTCGCTGTCCGGGCTGACAAACGGGCAGACCCAGACCATGACCTTGAAGCCGAGGGCGTGCAGTTCGTTCATCATCGCCTTGGGATCGGGAAAGCGGCCGGGGTGGAAGGTCCACTTGCCGTAGTCCTCCTGCCAGTTATCGTCGATCATCAGCACGCCGGGCGGCAGGCCATTGTCAACGATGGCGTGGGCGTACTTGAGCACGTCCCGCTGGTTCTGGTCGTACATCAACTCGATCCACGTGTTGTACTGCGGCGTGGCGAACAGCGCGCGGTCCGGCAGCTTGCCGTCGGTGGGGAAAAAGGTCTTCGACGCGTGGCGGTAGGCGTCACGCAAATTCTGCCCCGCTTGACCGTGCCGAAACGTGTTGCCCGCCGACGTGACGCGCAGGGTCTTGTCTTTGAACGCGAAGCGGAACGCCTTCTCGCACCAGACATACCGGCCCTTCGAGGAAACCAGCAGCGGCGCGTACTGATTCCCGCGATTGTCGCCGTCGAGGTTGATGTCAATGGGCGCGACGCCGTACGGCATCTTTGTGCCGAGCGTGACGGCACCACCCCACCACGCTTCGTTGGGCAGCAGGTCGAGTGTGAGTTCCGACGGCGCGGAGTTCTGCGCGAAGCTCGCCGTTGCGGCGAGCAGGAGCGAGAAGCTGAGAAGGTTGCGAATGTTCATGGTTCTTCTTCCTCGTTGATTATTTCATCGCTGAGTCACCAGCGACATTCAGCGGGGCATGGAGGGACAGGAATAAGTGAAAGTGTGTGTGTCATAGTCCAGGTCGGGTTTGGCTGGTCTATTCTTTCGCTGCCTGGCGGGTGACGATGGGAACGTAACCGACCTCCAAGCCCGGCGGCGGAGTGACGATCAAGGCCGGATCAAGTTCCGCCAGTTTGCCAAACGCGGGTGGCGGCAAATAGTCGCGGTCCTTTTTCCAATTCCGGTGGATTTTCTCCACGCGCGCCTGGAAGGCCTCCCGCTCCTGAGTCGTCAAGTCGGCATTGAGCAGGGCTGGTTGGTCAGCGAAGCGGTACCAGTAGTAGGTGACCACGCTGCCGTCCCCCGGATGCGCCTGAAAAGGTCCGGCTTTGGGGCCGGGCTTTTTCCAACAACTTGCCGCATCCTCGGGCGTAACATAGGCCTTGGGGTGCCTACCGGTGGGTCGGTCAAAGCGCGCCTTGGTCAAACCCGTTTCCGCCGGAACCTCTTCCGCCCGCACTGGAACCCATTGGGATTTCCCGCCGTTCTTCACCAGGTGGAAATATTCGGGAAGCTTCACCAGCGGACCATTCTTGGACTCGGTTTGCTTCACGACTTTGAGATCCCAGCGATAACCGAAGGTGTTCGGATCCACCGCCATCGGTGTCGCAAAGGAATGCCACGTTAGGGGTACCTTCTCTTCCTTGGAAGTACCGTCCGGATAAATTTTCCAGGTGGCTCCCCCTTTGCCGGTGAACTTATGAAGTACGGCAGCTTCAGGACGAATCACGCCGCTGGCCGCCACACCACCGCCGAACCAGGTCTGCACCGCATCCCAGAGCGCCTGCTTGTTGTAAGAGGTTATGTGATGCACAAGCCGTGATTCGCCGTTGGGCTCACTGGGAAAGAAGGTGGGGGCGATTCGGGCGTAGGTTTCCCCTTTGGCGTCCACGGCCTGAATACTGGGGACATGCTGGGTCTCCATCTGCAAGGCCCGGTTGGGGTTCGAGGGTCTGCTATCCAGGAGCATATCGCGGAAGCGAGGGTCAGCGACCACGCCACGGGACCAGAAATAAGGGGTGAAAAACGCCACCGGCCCTTTGAAATTCCGCGTGTTCAAAAAGAGCGTCCAGGACTGGTCCCCAGTCGGGATATCCTTGCCGGCGGTGATGGTTTTGGCCGGAGTGAGCGGCAGCGGCAGGTAGCCATAGCCGAACAGTTCGCCGCAGGTGCCCTGCTTGAGATTCAAACCATCGGGTGGCCACAACAGCCAGGGGCTGAGTTGCGCGATGCCGTATTTGCCATTTGGCTTGTCCCAGTCCCTTCCTTTCCCGGCCCCGGGGCCGTTGGCCCACTCGCTGAAATTCGGCGCCACGCCGCCCATGATGAACTTCGGCGTCTCCGTGGCATACTCCGTGTCCCGCCACCAGCCGAGGCCGCCCTCGACATCGGAATAGAGTTTGATCGCCGGAGAAGGTTCATTCCGGGCGAACATCCAGGTGCCGAACAAACCAGTTTGAAAACGTTGCCCCGGATATTGGTCCAACAACGGCCAAGCGGCCACATACATGGAGTACCCGGCGTTGTAGGTTTCGGGAACTTTCTCGTTGGGGACGAGGAGATAGCCGGCCATTTCCCCCTTCTGAACCGGGTTGGAGGCACCCTCCGCCGACCAGGCGCCGGCAGCCACCCCAAGCAATGCTGCGGTAATCCATCCCAGCCTGCTGGTTTGCCACCCCAGACTACTTCTCCTGAGTCGAAATATTCGTGAAAGCTGTCTGTTCATAATGCTGTTTCTTTCCGTTGCTTTATCGAGTGTTTTCATTTTCTGATTTTCCTGCAAATCAATTATGCCACTGACCATCGCTTTACCGATCAAGGCGTATTTCGCTCCTGCCGCGCAGCTTCAATTTATGCTTTTGCGCAAGCCCGCCCGGTATCAGCGGCGATACGACTCAGGTGGTCCCAAATAAGAAACCTTCGGCGGCTGGAAGTAAAGGACGAGTTTATAGTTCACAACACCCGCATTTCCCCGCTGCCTCAGAGCCAGAGCGCTTCCTTCATCGCGGCTTCGGTTTCCGGTTTGAGACGTCCTGGGAAGTGGGAGCTTTTCGAGTGGAAGAGGCAAAGAGTCCGCGCATATTCTGTGGTCGTAAACATCATCCACGATTTGCCCTCGACCTGTTGAGGAGTGACGGCGGAGTTGGGGTTGCGATTTAGAGCGATGAAGTCGTTGGCCTGCTTGAGCAGGCGCGCGTTGGCCTCATCCACCCTCTCATTCAAATCTGATCATTACCCATAAGTCCTGTTGCTGGACGCCGCCGGTTTGAACACCTGCGAGAAGACCTGCCAGGCCTGAGCGATGTCGGCTAAGCGCTGCAGGCCCAGCCACAGCGTTTTTGTCCCCGGCTCGCCATCGCCTTTGCGGCCCAGGAAGCCGCCCAGTCCCGCCACCA